>JAKONM010000271.1 GCA_022701925.1 Microbacteriaceae bacterium | reverse complement strand
GGAAGCGCGTGTCGAAGCTGGCGTTGTGGGCCACCAGCACGCGGCCGGCCAGCAGCTGCACCAGGCGCGGGGCGATCTGCGCGAACGTCGGCGCCTGCATCACGTCACCAGCGGTGATGCCGTGGATGTGCGTCGCGCCGACGTCGCGGCCGGGATTGACGAGGGTGTCCCAGACACCGGTGACCCGACCCTGGATGTCCGCGTGCACGACTGCGACCTCGACGACGCGGTCATGGCCCTTAGCGTTGAAACCCGTGGTCTCGAAGTCGATGATCGCGAACCCCTGCTGCGGCACGGCGCCTCCTCCTGCTCGCCGGGAGGGTAGGCAGACCTTTCCGCCATATGCGGGAGGAGGCGCGCGGGTCGCTCAGGGTCCGAGCAGATCCGGCCTGGGGAGGTCGCTGGTCAGCTGCAAGGCATTCAGCGCACCCACCCGCCGAACACGCCGACGCCATTCACCCCATTCCGAGGGGTCTGGGCGCTCCCGCTCCCCCGCCGTTCTACGGTCGAGGCACGCGCAGCGGTCGGCCCATCGGCCGCGCGTCGAGGCGTCGTGGGGTGGAGGCGGGGTGTGTCCGCCCTGCGGTCGCTGCGGCTTCCGCGCGTCCTGCAGCACGATCAACGGGGGTCGTCGTGGTCCAGCTCGTTCGTTCTTCATCCGCTCGTCCCGGCAGGGGGCGCCTGGCTGCGCTGGCCGTCGCGCTCGCCGCGCTGGTCGCTCCGCTCGGGGCTGCGCCGGCGCAGGCCGCGGTCGGGCCGCCCGTCGTGCCGACCGCGTTCGGGCACCTGACCTGGTCGTTCGCGAGCACCGTGCCGTTGACGCAGCGGCAGAAGATCACCACCGCGATGACCGCGGCGCTGCTGCAGTTCAACGCGGTCGCGAACTACTCCGGCGATGTGCCCGTCACCTACGACCCGTCGCTCGCGACCGCGAGCACCGGCTACCAGGGCACCATCGCCTTCGGCAGCACGATCACCACTGGGCTCGCGCAGCACGAGCTGGGGCGCTGGCTCGGCATCGGCACCGCGCCCGGGTGGAGCGACCACGTGAGCGGAGGACTGTGGACAGGGGCGACCGCGCTCTCCCGCGTCCGCGCCTACGACGGCCCGCAGGCGACGGTGCGGGTCTCCGGCGCCGACTTCTCGCCCTACGGCTGGAGCCGGCAGAGCGAGTACTACGCCTCCGAGAAGCAGGTCGGGCTCATCGGCGCGCTCCGAGCCGACATGGGCCTGAGCGACGGCACCGCCGCCGCCAGCGGCACGTTCCGCGTGCTGAACCGCAGCAACGAGCGGCTGCTCAGCGTCAACGCCGCCGGCACGGATGTGCTGACGAAGAGCAGCAGCGCGACGGCCCCGCAGGCCTGGGGCTTCACCCCGCAGAACGGCTCGTGGACGATCCGCGACGCCCGCAGCGGTCTCGCGCTCGACTCGATGAGCACAAAGGCCTACGGCGTCGAGTACGGCACCAGGGTCGGCTTCCGCGCCCCTTCCGGCTCAGGAAGCCAGCGCTGGGAGCTGGAGAAGGTCGACGGTCCGTGGTTCCGGCTTCGGAGCGTAACCACCCGGATGTGCCTGGACGTGCGTCAGCAGCCCGCGGGCACCGTGGTGCGGCAGTGGGGCTGCGAGATCGCGAACGGCGACCAGCACTGGCGGCTCGCGCTGCCGTGAGGAGCGCGTTCAGAGAGCGGCGCTGAGTTCCCAGTGAGGTGCGGGCTTGCGCCCGCGGCGATGCCTCCAGTGACCAGGACACTCGTCAGCTTCATGCGCCGGCACCGACCAGGGCAGCGGCTTCGCTCGTCGGTCGGCTGACTCGCCCCAGGAGACCCCTGGTGCGGAGGGCGGAGGCGATCGTGTTGGCGCCGATGAGCCTCCCGTCGCTCGGGCGGAAGATGAACAGGGCCATTCCGGCGGTGTTCGCGAATGCGAGCGCATCCCGCGAGTAGTGGGAGGAGCTGAAGAAGAGCGGAACTCGATCCTTCACGTTCGCCACTCCCGCGAGCGCCCGTACCAGATCGACCGAGATGTAGTCCCCGGGCCGATGCTTCACCTGCGCCACGTAATGGTCGGAGAGCACGTCGATTCCGCCGTCCCGCCGACTCGGCGTGACGATGGCCTCCTCCGCGCCGAGGTGCCGCATCCACTCGGCGATCCAGTACTCGGCCTCGATGCCCGTGAGCCGCGATCGGGCAGCCGGTTCCGGGAACAGCCCCGCGGTCGTCACCTGCAGGCTTCGCGGCGCGGAGACGTTCTGCAGCGCTTCCCGCGCCTCCCGCCTGCGCCGGAATGACAGCCGCAGCGTCATGATCAGAACCCCGGCGAACACCAGCAGACCCAGCTGCACGCTCAAAGCGAGCCAGAAGCTCCACTCCGGAGCCGGCTCCTTCACCTGGGACAGAGCGAACCCGCCGCAGACGAGGACCAGAGCGAGCACGCCGAGCAGGTGCACCGTCGTGCGCCAGTCGCGCCGCTGGATCGCCAACGGCTGCATTCCGACGATGAAGGCGAACATGGCAGGAGCAATGAGGCCCAGGGAGAGCAGCGCGGCGATCGCGTCGGCCCAGATCCACACTGCCTTCAGCAGCATCGTCGACTCGAGACTCATTTCTCGAGTCAACGGGCCGACCGTTCTGGCGACCAGCCCCCTTTCGCGTCATTGCAGACCATTTCGCTGGATACCCGAATGACGCGCCTCACCAGGACCGCCAGGCAGGCTGACCTCGTGCACCTTCCCGCCGGCCACCTGCTCGTGCACTTCGTCGAGGACCCGGAGGGGCACGGCGAGCAGATCTACTTCTCGCTCAGCGACGGAGCCGATCCGACCCGGTGGACGCGGGCGAACGGCGGAGCGCCGGTGCTGGGGTCGCGGATCGGCACGACCGGGGCTCGCGACCCGCACATCGTGCGCGGCGACGGCGAGTTCGTCATCACCGCAACCGACCTGCGCGTGTGGGGCGCTGGCCCGCACCGCTGGGACGAGTGGACGCGCACCGGCAGCCGCTCCCTGCTCGTCTGGCGCTCGCCCGACCTGGTGACCTGGAGCGGGCCCGCGCTGGTCGAGGTCGCGCCGCCGACCGCCGGCATGACCTGGGCGCCAGAAGCCCGCTGGGTCGCGGCCGACGGCGAGTACCGGGTGTCGTGGTCCTCCGCGCTCTACGCCGACGACGACCCGCAGCACCGCGGGCTCGGCCACAGCCGCATCCTGGAGGCGCGCACCCGCGACTTCCGCACCTTCTCCCCCGCCGAGGTCGTGCTCGACATCGGCCGGCCGGTGATGGACGCCCGCGTCTACGAGATCGGCGGCCGGATGGTCCGCTTCGCGAAGGAGGAGCCGGGTCCGGAATCGCTGGGCGTGTTCCAGGAGGTGGCGACTGCGGACGGCTGGACCCGGGTCGCCTCCGGCATCGGCACCGACCGCCACGAGCACGTCGAGGGCGCCATGCTGGTCGAGGATCCGCTGCGCGACCGCTGGCTGCTCTGGCTGGATCAGTACGACCGCATGCCGCAGGGCTTCGTCGCCTACGCCTGCGACGACGCGCTGTCCGGGCGCTGGACGCCGCTGGAGGACGGCGAGTTCACCGTGCCGCCGAACACCAAGCACGGCGCGGTGCTGCCGCTCGACGAGCAGGAGTGGCAGCGGGTGCAGGCGGCGTACCGCTGACCGAGTCCGTGGCGAGGCGATCCGTCCCAGCCTCTGCTCCAGCCACTCGCCCAGGACCACCCGGCGCGATGCGGAACAGCGACGGGCGGAGCGCTCCACGGCGGGGCCGCGGGCCTGCGCCCGCCGCAGCGAGGCTCGTTTTCGCCCCGCAGTGGAGGTCGGCGCAGAGCCCCCACGGCGTCCCGCCACGCCGCCGACGCCCACCAGCGGCGCGCGCCCACTGCATCCGGGAGAACGCCATGAAGCGACGGGGACCTGCGCAGGATCCCGCTACCGTCCGCTGCATGCGACGTCGCAGCCGGTCCATCGCCCGAACGAGCACCGCGGTCGGCGGTGCCGTCGCCCTGACCCTCGGGCTCGCCGTCCCCGCCTCGGCGACGTCGTTCCCGGACACGATCCCGCTGCCGACCTCGATCATCGCCGGCGATGCCGGCTTCCAGCCCGAGGGGATCGCGGTCCGCGGCACGACCGCCTACGCGGGCTCCTTGGTCGACGGCACGGTCGTGCGCGCCGACCTGCGCACGGGCACGGTGCGCACCCTCGTCCGTGCCGACGGCGACCCGGCGCAGGGCCTCGCCGTCACCGAGCGCCTGCTCGTCGTGGCCGGCGGCCGGTCCGGCGAGCTGCGGGTCTACAACCGTCACACCGGCTCCGC
>JAKONM010000255.1 GCA_022701925.1 Microbacteriaceae bacterium | reverse complement strand
GCGGAGGAGGAGCGCACCTCGGCGTGGGCGGGCGGCTTCAACCGCCGCACCTTCCTGGCCGGCGGGCTGGGGGTCGGCGTCGCCGCACTCGGGTCGCAGCTGGTGACGAGCCGCGTCTCCTACGCCGCGGCCGACGAGCGGAGCAGCGGCACCCTCGTCGTCGTGTTCCTCCGCGGCGGGATGGACGGGCTGTCGATGCTGGTTCCCGCGGGCGACCCGGCGCTGAAGAAGGAGCGCCCGAACATCGCCGTGGGCCCGGGCTCGCTGCTGGCCCTCGACGCGGAGCGCGGGTTCGGCCTGCACCCCGCGATGAAGGCGCTGCAGCCCCTGATCGGCCGCGGCCGCGTCGCCGCGGTGCCCGCCGTCTCCACGCCCGACCTGTCGCGCAGCCACTTCCAGGCGCAGGACTGCCTGGAGCGCGGGTCCAGCGGCTCGCTCAGCTCGGGCTGGCTCGACCGCGTGCTCGCCGCCTCGGGCCCCGGCACGACCTTGCGCTCCGTCGCGGTGGGCGGCAGCACGCCGCGGTCGCTGCTCGGCACCTCCGGAACCGTCGCGATGCGCGACCTGGGGTCGATCAAGCTGGACGTCGACAAGAAGGACGTGAAGCGCACCACCGACGCGCTGCAGGCGCTCTACACGGGCATCGGCCACCCGATCGCGAAGCAGACGCGGCTGGCCGTCGGCGCCCTCGGCACGGTCAGCGCCATCCGGGCCGCGCAGCCCGCCGCGGCCGACGCGGTCGTCTACCCGAAGGGCAACTTCGGGGACGCGCTGAAGAACCTGGGCGCGCTGCTGAAGGGCGGCGCCGGCGTGCGGGTCGCCTGCATCGACGTGGGCGGCTGGGACACCCACACCGGCATGGGCACCGCCGACTCGGGCGACATGCAGCGGCACCTCGGCGACCTGGCCACAGCGCTCGCCGCGTTCGCGGAGGACCTGGGCGGCCTGCTCGACACGACCACCGTCGTGACGATGAGCGAGTTCGGGCGCCGGGTGGAGGAGAACGCCAGCGGCGGCACCGACCACGGCCACGGCGGCGCGGTGCTGGTGATCGGCGGCGGCGTGCGGCCCGGCGTGCACGGGGAGTGGAAGGGCCTGGCCCACCGCACGACGGAGGGCGACGTGCCCGGCTGGAACGACTACCGCGACGTGCTCGGCGAGATCGTGTCGAGGCGGGTGCCGCTGACCCGCGGCACGCTGCGGGACGTCTTCCCCGGCTGGCGCGTGAAGCCCCTGGGCCTCATGGCCTCCTGAGCGCGGTCCCGCGCGGAGCCGCCCGGGCGCTCCGCCGGCGCTTCCGGACGATCCGGGCGTCCCTTCACGCCCGGTCCGTCCGGTCGTACCCGTGTCCGGGAGGGCGCTGCTCCGGAGGGCACGGGCCGCACGGGACGGGCGCCTGCGCCGACAGGAGGATCCGAGGGCCCGCGGAGCTCGGGCGGATTCCGACGAGGCGGGCGCTTCCGGACCGTCCGGGCGCCTTCTCGCGCCCGGTCTGTCCGGAAGCGCCCGTGTGCCGCGACGGTCTCGGCGGAGCTGAGTCGCGCGGCGCTGCCCCGAGGCGGCCGTCTCAGGTCTCGAGGGCGCGCTCCGGCTGCGGGGACCGCTTCGGCCGCCCCCGCCGCAGCGACAGCGGCAGCGCGGCGATCAGCACCGAGCCGACCGCGGCCGCCGCGATCGAGCCCGCGGCTCCGGCGGCGGCGCTGACGACCAGCGCCAGCACGCCGACGATCGCCAGCCCCGTCGAGACCAGGCCGATCCGCACCGTCCGGTCGGCCCGCTCGACCAGGTCGCGCATCGCGCGCCGCCGGAACAGCCCGCGGTGCGGCGCGACGGGCATCAGCACCAGCACGGTCGACAGCACCGCCGGCGACACCACCGCCAGGTGCAGCACCCGCTGCCAGGGCTCGAGCTGCGGGAAGACGGGCTGGAAGGCCGCCGTCAGCAGGAAGCCGGTCAGCGGCCGGGTGCCCGTCCGCAGCACCCGCAGCTCCTGCAGCAGCGCCTCCCGGTCGCGGTCCAGGCGCTCGGTGACGGTCTCGTCGCTGCCGTCGGAGGGGTCGGCGTCGGTCCCGGCGCGCTCCGCGGCCGCATCCGTGCCCGGACCACGGCGGCGCGTGCCTACGCTGACGCCATGGCGATGCTCGACGCGCTGATCGACGGGCTCGGCCCCGCCGTCTCCACGGATCCGGCGGACCTCGAGGCGGCGCGCACCGACCGCAGCGGGTGGACGACGCCCGAGCGCCCGCTGGCCGTCGTGCGCGCCCGCAGCACCGCCGACGTGCAGGCGGTGCTGCGCCTCGCCACCGCCCACCGGACGCCCGTGGTGCCCCGCGGCTCCGGCACCGGGCTCGCGGGCGGCGCGGTCGCCAGCGAGGGCTCGGTCGTGCTCGACCTCTCCGGCATGGACCGGGTGCTCGCCGTGGACGTCGACGACGAGACCGCCGTGGTGGAGCCCGGGGTGATCACCGACGCGCTGGCGGAGCACCTGCGCCCGCTGGGCCTGTGGTGGCCGCCGGACCCGGCCAGCCGCGCGATCTCCTCCGTCGGCGGCAACATCGCCACGAACGCGGGCGGGCTGCTGTGCGCGAAGTACGGCGTGACCCGCCAGAGCGTGCTGGCGCTCGCCGTGGTGCTGGCCGACGGCGGGCTCGTGCGGCTGGGCGGCGCCACGGTGAAGGACGTCACGGGCTACGACCTGACCGGGCTGATGATCGGCTCGGAGGGCACGCTGGGCGTGGTCGTCGAGGCGACCCTGCGCCTGCGCCGCCTGGACCCGCATCCGCCGGTGACCCTGGCGGCGACCTTCGACTCCGTGGTGCAGGCCGCGGCGGCCGCGGCGGCGATCACCGCCACCGGGCTGCGGCCGGCCGCGCTCGAGATCATGGACGCGGCCTCCTGCGCGGCCGTCGACGCGCTGGTCGCGGCGGGGGAGGGGCCGGAGGGCGACCTGCCGTCGCTGGCCGGCCGCGGCGCGTTCCTGCTGGTGCGCACCGACGGCGCCGGCGCGGAGGCCGAGGCGGCGACCGCGGTGCGGCTCATCGAGGCGGAGGGCGGGAACGTGTCCCGCGCGCCCGACGAGCGCGCGGGCGAGGCCCTGCTGGCCCTGCGACGGTCTGCGCACGCGGCGTTCGCGCGGCTGGGGGAGGTGCTGATCGAGGACGTGGCGGTGCCGCGCAGCGCGCTGCCGCAGATGTTCGCCGCCATCGAGGGCATCGCCGCGCGGCACGGCCTGCCGATCCCGACCATCGCGCACGCCGGTGACGGCAACCTGCATCCGAACGTCGTGATCCCGGCGTCGATGCCGCACGCGCCGGGCGAGATCCCCGAGGCGGTCTGGGCCGTCGGCGACGAGGTCTTCCGGGCGGCGCTGGCCCTGGGCGGGGCGCTGACCGGCGAGCACGGCGTCGGCGTGCTGAAGCGCCGCTGGCTGGCCGACGCGGTGGGGGAGGACGTGCTGGCCCTCAGCCGGCGCGTCAAGGCCGCCTTCGACCCGCTGGGCGTGCTGAACCCCGGGAAGGCGATCTGAGGCGCACCTCCGGGGGTCCTCCTGTCGAGGGTCCGTGCGACACTGCCGAGATGCCCCTCGGCGACCCCGCGCAGGACGACGCGGACGCGATCCTGCGGCAGGCCGCGCGGCCGGAGCGGCTGTGGCCGATCGCGCTCGGGGTGCTGGTGCTCTACCTGGCGAGCAGCCTGTGGACCTTCCAGCGGCCGCTCGGGGGCACGGGTCGCATCGCGGTGCTGCACGCGACGCCGACGGTGTGGATGCCGCTGCTGATCGCCGCCGTGCTGATCGGCTCGCGCATCGCCGGGCGGGCGGAGGTCGAGGCCGGCGGCTCGCCGTGGCGCTGGCCGCGCATCGCCAAGCGGTCGCTGACCGGGCTGGCGGTCGCGCTGCCGCTGATCTCGTTCGCGGTCGCGCCGGTGGCGGCCGTGCTCGAGGTGGACCGCGGCGGCACCGACATCGGCCCTCCGCTGACGCTGGTGGTCGACGTCGTCGTCGCCGTGCGCTGACCTGCGGCGAGCACCGGCCGCTCGCGGCGGCGCCCCCTCGGCGCGTGCGGCCGGTGCTCGGACGATTCCCAGGCCTCGGCCAGCGCTCGCTCGGAACGATGGAGCCGTGCACCGCCCGCCTCCTGCTCCGACCCGTTCGACCGACCGCACCGGGGCCGGCAGGGGCGTCCGCGCGTGACGCGGATCAGCGCGGCGCCGGGCCTGCAGGAGCCGATCGACTTCCCGCCGACCGACCGCGGGCACGCGGGCCGCACCGTCGCCGCGGTGCTCGGCATCGCGCTCGGTGCGGCCGCGGTCGCCGCGGTGCTGCTGTACCTGCTCGGCGGGCTGGGCGTCGCCGGGGTGGGCATCGCGGCCGCTGCCGCACTGATCCCCTTCGCGCTCGTGCTGCTGGCCGTGCGCTGGATCGACCGGTGGGAGCCCGAGCCCCGGCCGGCGCTGCTCTTCGCGCTGCTCTGGGGCGCCGGCGTCTCCGTGGTGGTCGCCCTGCTCTTCGACCTGGGCGTGCAGATCGCGCTGGCCGCGGCGGGCGGCGAGCCGGACGACTTCCTGCAGGCCGTGGTCCAGGCGCCGATCGTGGAGGAGGCGGCGAAGGGCTTCGGCGTCCTGCTGCTGTTCTGGTTCAACCGCAAGCACTTCGACGGCCCGGTCGACGGCATCGTCTACGCCGCGACGGTCGCGGCCGGCTTCGCCTTCACCGAGAACATCCTCTACTTCGGCCGCACGCTGGTGGAGAGCGGCGTCGGCCCGCAGTTCGTCTTCATCTTCGTGGCGCGCGGCATCTTCTCGCCCTTCGCGCACCTGCTGTTCACCGCGTGCACCGGGTACGCGATCGGCAAGGCCGCGGAGCGGGGCGGCGCCGGCCTGGCGTTCGGCGCCTACCTGCTCGGCCTGGTGCCGGCCGCGCTGCTGCACGCGCTGTGGAACGGCGGCCTCTCCCTGGCGAGCAACGCGATCGAGTACTACCTGGCGGTGCAGCTGCCGATCTTCGCGCTGGCCGTGACGGCGGTCTTCCTGGTGCGGCGCCGCGAGCGCACGGTGACCCGGCAGCGCCTGACCGAGTACGCGGAGGCCGGCTGGTTCACCCCCGCCGAGGTCGCCCTCCTGTCGACCTGGAACGGTCGGCGGCGGGCGATGCGGTGGGCCGACCAGCAGCCCGACCGGCACCGCAAGCGGGCCGCCATGGACCGCTTCGTGCGCGACGCGACGCGCCTCGGGCACGCCCGGCAGCGCGTCGTCCGCGGTCGCACCGCGATCGGGCGCACCCACGACGAGCGCGAGCTGCTCGGCCGCATCGTGGCCGACCGGCAGGTCCTGACCGCCCGCGGCTGACCCGGACCGGGTCGGTCGCCGCTCTCCGCGTCAGAGCGGGGGTGGCGCGGGGCGCAGCAGCAGCGCCGCGGCCGCGACGGTGCACACCACGGGCAGCAGCACGAACACCGCCAGCCAGAAACCCGTCGGCAGCACGGTGATGCGTCCCAGCTGATCGGCGTCGCTGGCCCCGCCGCCGCGCCGCCTCGCGCGGGGCAGCTCGAGCGCCGCCCGCAGTCCGCCCAGCACCAGCAGCGCCGCCACCGCCAGCGCGATGCGGGTGCGCCAGCCCGGGTCCGCGTACCAGGTGGCCGCGCCGACCAGCGCTCCCGCGACCAGCACCGACCAGAGCCCGAACCAGTTGCGGATCTGCACCAGCACCCCCGTCAGCAGCACCAGGCAGCCCCACAGCGCCGCCGCGGCGTGCCCGCCGGCCACCGCCCAGGCGACCAGCAGCCCCGCGACGGAGGGGGCCGGGTAGCCGGCGAGCAGGGTCAGCACCATGCCGGGCCCGCGCGACGGCCCGACCGAGACGGTGAGCCCGCTCGTGTCGGAGTGCAGGCGGATGCCGCGCAGCCGGCGCCGGGTCGCGGCCGCCGCGAACCCGTGGCCGGCCTCGTGCACGATCGTCACCCCGTGCCGCAGCCGCGGCCAGGCCGGGGTGACGAGCAGCACCGCAACCACCAGCGGCACCAGCACCAGGTCGAGCACCGCGGGCGCGGGGGACGCGGCCGTCACCCGCGCCCAGAGGGCGGTGATCAGCCGCCCCGCCTCGTCCGCCGTCACGGGGTCGGCGCGGCGGCGTCGTAGCGGCGGAACCCGCTGCGGGCGGCCAGCCACGTGACCAGGGCGACGATCAGCACCCCGCCGACCAGCGGCGGCAGGAACAGCAGGCCGCTGACGGCCAGCGCGCCGGCGTAGAGGTCGCCGACGCGGGGGCCGCCCGTCACCACGACGATGAAGACGCCCTGCAGCCGCCCGCGCACGGAGTCGGGCGCCGCGGTCTGCAGGATCGTGGAGCGGAAGATCGCGCTGATGTTGTCCGCGCCGCCGGCCACCGCCAGGGCCAGCGCCGCCAGCCCGACCCACAGCGGCCCCGCCGGGGCGGGCAGCAGGCCGGAGGCCTCGCCCGCGGCGGCGAGGGCCAGCACGGCGCCGAGCGCCAGCACCGCGAGGCCGTAGACCTGGATCGCCCGCTCGACGGCGCGCCCCTGCATCCGCACGCCGCCGACCCGGCCGGAGAAGACGCTGGAGACCAGGGCGCCGACCGCGAAGGCGGCCGACAGCACGCCCACCGTGATCGCGCCGCCGCCCAGCACCACCGTCGCCGCGGCGGGGTAGAGCACGCGGGGCTGGCCGAAGGTCATCGCCACGATGTCGACCAGGAAGCTGGCCCGCACGTTGGGCGCGCGGCGCAGGAAGCCGATCCCGGCGGCCAGCGACCGCAGGCCGGGCCGCTCCACGACCCCCTCCGGCGGCAGCCGCGGCAGGGTCAGCACCGCGATGAGCGTCGCCACGAACAGCACCGCGTCGATCGTGTAGCACCAGGCGAAGCCGACGGTGGCGACCAGCACCCCCGCGAGGCCCGGGCCCGCGGTGACGGCCAACCCGATCCCGATGCCGTTCAGCGCGCTGGCGGCGGGCAGCAGGGCGGGCGGCAGCAGGCGCGGCGTCGCGGCGGTCTCGGTCGCGATCAGCACGGTCGCCGCACAGGCGGTGACGACCGTGAGGGCGTAGAGGGATGCGGTGGTCTCCGCGCCCGTCCACGACAGGACCGCCAGCATGATCGTGGCGGCCCAGGACACCGCCGCCGAGACCAGCGCGACCGTGCGGCGGTCGAAGGCGTCCGCGAGCATGCCGCCGTAGAGCCCGGCGAGGATCGTGGGCACCAGGGCGAAGACGCCGGTCAGCGCCACCGCGAAGGTCGCGCCGCCGACCCCCTCCTCGGGCCGCACCAGGGCGAAGACGTTCAGCCCGACCGCCACCAGGGTCAGCTGGCTGCCGATGCTCGCGACCGACCGGCCCGCCCACAGGCGGGCGAAGGCGGGGGAGGCCGTCAGCGGGGTCAGGTCCAGCAGCGCGCCGCGCCGACCGGTGTGCTGCTGCTCCATCGACGGCAATCCTCCCCGCCCGCCGCTGTCAGCCGGTGCGGACGGGCCGTGCGCTTGACTCCTCGTCCATGAGCGATCTCACGGACCTGTCCACCAAGCCCGAGCTCGACGCGCCCACCGGCCCGGCGCCCGACCAGCTCGTCGTCGAGGACGTCGTCGTCGGCGACGGCGCGGAGGCGAAGCCCGGCGGCACGGTCACCGTGCACTACCTCGGCGTCGACTTCGAGAACGGGGAGGAGTTCGACTCCTCCTGGAGCCGCGGCCAGTCCATCTCGTTCCCGCTCGGCAACCTCATCAAGGGCTGGCAGGACGGCATCCCCGGCATGCGCGTCGGCGGCCGCCGGGTGCTGACCTGCCCGCCCGCGCTGGCCTACGGCCCCGCCGGCGGCGGCCACCGGCTGTCCGGCCGCACCCTGATCTTCGTGATCGACCTGCTCAAGGCCTGACCCCGGCGCCGGTGCGCCGGCGACGCGCCGGAGGGGGTTGTGCGCCGACCCCCTCCGGCGCATGATGAGCGGCAAGTCGATCGCCCGGGCGAGTTGCAGGCAGTGCCGCACCACCGGGCGATCGTTCTGCGTCGGGCCTAGGGTCGTCGCGTGCCCTCCGCAGCGGACCTGGTCGACGCCCTCACCGCGCAGGTGCCCGACTTCCCGAAGCCCGGGGTGCTGTTCCGCGACCTGACGCCGGTGCTGGCCGACGGGCGGGCGCTGCGCGCCGTCACCGACCATCTGGTCGGGGCGTTCGACGGCGGCTTCGACCTGGTCGCCGGCATCGAGGCCCGCGGCTTCCTGCTGGCCGCGGCCGCCGCCTACGCCTCGGGCACCGGCGTGCTGGCCGTGCGGAAGGCCGGCAAACTGCCGCCCAGCACCCTGACGCAGCACTACGACCTGGAGTACGGGTCCGCGGCCCTGGAGGTGCGCCACGGCTCGCTGCCCGCCGGCGCGCGCGTGCTGGTGCTCGACGACGTGCTCGCCACGGGCGGCACGGTCGAGGCGACCCGCTCGCTGCTGGAGCGGGCCGGCGCCGTCGTGGCGGGCGTCGGGGTCGTGCTCGAGCTGCAGGGCCTCGGCGGCCTGCAGCGGCTGGCCGGCCGGCGCGTCGAGGCGGTCCGCACCGTCTGAACGGGACGTCCGAGCGGTTCCGCGGGCTCGCGGGAGCACGTCCGCTCCTCCCCAAGGTGATCCCCGCGGCGGGGCCGCCTCCGCCGTCGGGATCCGGCCGCCGACGGCGTGCCGGCGGGGAGGCTGCCCGCCATGACCGCGAACGCCGCCTCCGCCCCGCCCTCCGTCGTCCGCTGCGCGACCGCCGACGACCTGCTGCGCCTCGTGCCGCAGCTGGTCGTGGGCGGGCTGCGCGACAGCGTCGTGCTGGTGCTGTTCCGCGGGCGCCGCACGCACGGCGCGCTGCGGGTCG
This sequence comes from Microbacteriaceae bacterium, assembly GCA_022701925.1. Classification (GTDB taxonomy): domain Bacteria; phylum Actinomycetota; class Actinomycetes; order Actinomycetales; family Microbacteriaceae; genus Amnibacterium. The sequence continues at coordinate 1,403 of JAKONM010000255.1, read as the reverse complement.
ATGCGCCCCGCGGGGTGCGGGGCCGGCGGCTGGAGGCGTGGAGCGACCACCTGCTCGGCATCGCCTGCCGGGTCGACGGGGTCGACGGCGTGGTCGCGGTCGCCTACACCGACGACCCCTTCGCGCCCTCCGGCAGGCCGCCGCAGACCGGGCCGCTGCGGGCCCTCGCCCGGGCGGCGCACCGGATGGGGCTGGAGGTGCGCGACCTGCTCTGCGTCGCGCCGGACGGGTGGGGCTCCCTGCTGGACGCGGAGCTGCCGCGCGGCGGGCGTCCCCTCGGCCTGCTCGACCCCCGACCCGGCGACCCGGTGCGCCCCGCGATGCGGGTGCCCGTGCCGGTGCCGGCGTCGGAGGCCGCCCGGGCGGCGTTCGCCGCAGCGCTGCGACGCTGGTGGACGCATCCGGAGGGGCCGGGCGGCGTGCTGCACGGGGTCGACCTGCGCCGCGCGGGCGCCGCCTCCGGCCCGGCGGTCGCCTCCGCTCCCGCGATGGAGCGCTACCGCTGGGGGCGGGACCAGCAGGACGTCGTCGCGCTCGTCGAGGGCATGCTCGACCCCCACGACGACGAGGACCCGGACGCGCCCTGCCCGTGCCGCGCGCTGCTGCACGCGATCGGCGACCGGCAGGGGCTCGAGAACCTGATGCTGGTGCAGTTCGGCTGGGGCGCCGATCTCGGCGCCGACCTGTGGCGCGCGGCGGACGCGGGCGACGTCACCGCGCCGGCGCTGGACGACCTCGCGGCCGCCGTCGGCGGCGGGGCCTTCCGCCGGCCGGACGTGCAGCGGCTGGAGCGGGCGATCGCGGTGCTGACCCGGGTCGCCGGGCTGGTGGACGACGCCGACCGGGCGTCGGTCGACGGCATGCTCGCGTGGCTGCACTGGGCCCTCGGCGCGGGCAGCATCGCCGCGGAGCTGGCCCGGCGGGCGCTCGAGCGGGAGCCCGACCGCGACCTCGCCCTGCTCGTCGCCGCGCGGACGACGGCGGGCGACCTGCCCGAGTGGGCGTTCCGGGAGGACCCGACCGCCCCCGACCCGCTGCGGTCCGCCGGGTGAGGCGGCATCGGCGCCCCGGTCTAGACTCGACGGCCGCGAAACGAAAGGTGCGTGCCCCTCGTGACCGATCCCGCGGACGCCGAGCTGCAGCGCGAGCAGCGCTACGTGGCCGGGCTGTACGACCGCCTCGACGCCCTGCGCGCCGAGACCGGCTCCGAGCTGGAGCGCGTGCGCCGCGGCGCCGGCGGCACCCACCAGGCCCGCACCGAGCGCGACGCGATGGCGCGCCTGTTCGAGGACCGCCTGCGGCAGCTGCGCGACGTGGACGAGCGGCTCGTGTTCGGGCGCCTCCGCCTGGTCGACGGCGGGCTGCGCTACATCGGGCGCCTGGGGCTCCGCGACGACGCCCAG
>JAKONM010000216.1 GCA_022701925.1 Microbacteriaceae bacterium | reverse complement strand
CGGGAGCCGCCTCCGCCTGACCGCCACGAAGGCCGCGACCGCAGCTGCAGTCCGCGTCGAGCGCTCGACGCGGATTGCAACTGCGGTCGCGATCTCCGTTCAGCGGATGCCGCTGCGGGCGATGCCCTGCACGAAGTACCGCTGGGTGGCCAGGAACAGCACGATCATGGGCACGATCGAGACCAGCGACAGCGCCATGATCTGCGCGAAGTCGGGCGTCGTCTGTCCCTGCAGGAACAGCAGCCCGATCGGCAGGGTGAACAGGTAGTCGGCCTTCAGCGCGATCAGCGGCCACGCGAAGTCGTTCCACGTCGCCATCGCGATCAGCACCACCAGCACCGCGATCAGCGGGCGGCAGAGCGGCAGCACGATGGAGCGGAAGAGGCGGAACGACCCTGCGCCGTCGATCCGAGCCGCCTCGAGCAGCTCGTCGGGGATGCCGATGATGAACTGCCGGGCCAGGAACACGCCGGTCGCAGTCGCGGCCGAGGGCAGGATCACGGCCCAGTACGTGCCGTAGAAGCCCAGGTCGGTGACCAGGCGGAACTGCGCCACCATCGTGACCTGCACGGGCAGCACCAGGGTCGCCAGGGCGGCGAAGAACAGGGCCCCGCGGCCCAGGAACCGGATCTTGGCGAAGGCGTACCCCGCCAGCAGGTTCACGACGACGCCCAGCACGGTGACGAACGTGGTGATCACGACCGAGTTCATGAACCACGTGCCGACGTCGTAGTTGCGGAAGACGTTGGTGAAGTTGTCGAGCGTCAGCGACGACGGCCACAGCCGGAAGACGGTGCTGAACAGCTCCTCCTTCGGCGACAGGGAGACGACGACCATCCAGTAAAACGGGAAGACCATCACCAGGCAGATCAGCAGCGAGACGACGAATCGCGCGATGGTCAGGTTCTTCTCGCGCCGCCTGCGCGAGTGCAGGTGCCCGGACCGGGTGGTGGCGATGCCGCGGGAGGCGGGCGGCGCGGTGCGCTCGCCGGCTGCGGCGGTCACTCCGTCACGTCCCGTCCGCGGTTGACGCGCCACTGCACGGCGGCGAAGGCGAGCATCAGCACCAGCAGCACCATCCCGATCGCAGCGGCGTAGCCCTGCGCCCTCGTGGTGAAGGCGTTCTGATAGGCGTAGGTGGTCAGCATCGTCGTCGCGTTGCCGGGGCCGCCGCCCGTCAGCACGAACACCAGGTCGAAGACCTGGAACGAGTAGATGACGTTCATGATCAGCAGGAAGAAGGTGGACGGCCCGAGCAGCGGGAACGTGATGGAGCGGAACCGCTGCCACGCCGAGGCGCCCTCCAGCTCCGCCGCCTCGTACAGCTCCTGCCCGATGCCCTGCAGGCCGGCCAGGTAGATCACCATGTTGAAGCCGGTGCGGCCCCACACGGTCATCAGGATCACCGCGATCATCGCCGCGCCGCCGTTGGACTGGAAGGGGATGGCGGGCAGGCCGACCGCGATCAGCGCCTTGTCGATCACGCCGGTGTTCTCGTCGAACATCAGCACGCCGATCAGGCCGGAGGCGACGCCGCTGACGACCATGGGCGCGTAGACGACCGTGCGGAACAGCGCGCGCCCGGGCAGCGCCTTGTTCAGCAGCACCGCGATCGCGAGGCCGAGGCCGACGGAGCCGACCAGCGTCGCCGTGGTGAAGACGGTCGTGTTGAAGAGGGACTGCCAGAAGACCGCGTCCGACAGCAGGTCGGCGTAGTTGCCGATGCCGATGAAGTCGGGCGCTCCGAAGCCGGAGTAGCGCGTGAACGACAGCACGCCGGCGAGCACCAGCGGGTAGAGCAGGAAGACCCCCAGCAGCACCACGTTCGGCGCCACGAAGGAGTAGCCCACCAGCGACTCCCGCAGCCGGGCCCGGCGCCGCGACGAGCGCTGCGGGGTCGGTGGGAGGGAGGTGGCCGCGGCGACCGCCCCGCCGGCGCCGACGGTGACCCCGGTCACGGCCGGCTCCGCCGGGACGGTCGACGGCTCACGCGACGGCCTTGTTGACGCCGGAGGCGATGTTCTGCAGCGTGGCCGAGGTGGACTGGCCCTGGCGGAACGCGGCCTCCAGCTGGTTGGTCAGCACCGTGGTGATCGCGGCGCTGGCCGGCACCGTCAGCTGCGCGACGTCGGAGGCGGTGATCGTGGTGGCCTGGTCCACGAAGACCGGCATCACCCCGTCAGGCGCGTCCCAGCCGAGGTCCTTGCCGACCAGGTTCTGCAGCGTGGGCAGCTCGAGCGTCTCGCCGCAGAAGGTGCTCATCGCCTCCTCCGAGACCATGAACTTCAGGAACTCGGTCGCGAGCTCCGGGTTCTTCGAGCCCTGCGTGGCCACCAGCGCGTTGCCGCCCAGGTCGTCCGCGCCGCGCTGGTCCTTCGGCAGGTAGGTGACGCCCCAGTCGAACTTGGCGCTGGTGAACTCGGGCAGCAGGAAGTTGCCCGCGGAGACCATCGCGGTGGTGCCCGCCAGCCAGGTGGTGTCCGCGTAGGCGTTGGACTTGACGCTGGAGTTGGCCGGCACGTACTGCTTCGTGAAGAAGGCCTTCGTGTAGTCGAGCGCCTTGGTGCCCGCGTCGCTGACGATCGCCGACTTCGTCAGGTCCTCGTCCAGCAGGCGGCCGCCGGCGGCGAACAGCCAGTTCAACCAGCGCGGCGAGCCCGCCAGCTGCCAGTTGTAGGCGAACGGGTACTTCGAGGAGGGCAGCTCGGCGCGCAGCTTCGACATCACCTGCTCGAACTCGTCCCAGCTCCACGCGTTGTCCAGCGAGTCCGGGATCGTGCCGATGTCCGCCGCGCCGATCAGCGACTTGTTGTAGGCGATCGCGGAGGTGTCGGTCTGCTGCGGCATGCCGTAGGGCTTGCCGTCGTAGCTGATCGCCTCCCAGAAGGCGGGGATGAAGCGGCTCTTCTCGCTGCCGAGGGACGAGGAGAGGTCCAGCAGCTGACCCTGCTTCGCGTAGCCGCCGATCTGGCCGTAGCCCGCGCGGAAGACGTCGGGCGCGTTGCCGGCGGACAGCTGCGCGTCGATGTTCGTGAACATCTGGGCGTAGGGCACGAAGTTCGCCGTGACCGTCGACCCCTTGTTCGCGGCCTCGAACTGCTTGACCAGCTTCTGGTACGCGGCCTTCTCGGTGACGGAGGCCCACGTCGTGAAGGTGATGGTGCCGCCCTTGCCGCCGGTGCCGGCGCTGGAGCCGCCGGAGGGCTGGCCGCCGAAGCCGGCGCAGGAGGCGAGGAGGGTGCCGACGGATGCTGCTCCGGCGGTCGCGAGCAGGGTGCGGCGCGTCAGGGATGACATGTTCGCCTCTTTCTGAAGGGGTGGCTCATCAAAGCAGTGGGCTCGGACCCGTGAACCGACCTGGCGGTCGGCGCTCAGACTGCTCCGACTCGGCGGGGGCGCGCCACCCCCGTCCGGGGCCGCTGGTACCGTCGGAAGTTGACGTTCCGGCGTTCAAGCGCCGTGGGATCAAGGGAGACGCCGCGTGGCGAATGTGCTCGAGAAGGCCCTGCGGATGGGCGAAGGCCGCACGCTCCGGAAGCTCCAGCGGATCGTCGGCCAGGTCGGCCACCTGGAGGACGAGTTCCGGCAGCTGACGGACGACGACCTGCGGAACGAGACCGCCGAGCTGCGCGAGCGCTACTCGAACGGCGAGAGCCTGGACGACCTGCTGCCCGAGGCGTTCGCCGCGGTGCGCGAGGCCGCCGCCCGCACGATCGGCCTGCGCCCCTTCGACGTGCAGGTGATGGGCGGCGCCGCGCTGCACCTGGGCAACATCGCCGAGATGAAGACCGGCGAGGGCAAGACGCTGGTCGCCACGATGCCCGCCTACCTGAACGCGATCACGTCGCGCGGCGTGCACATCGTCACCGTGAACGACTTCCTGGCGTCGTACCAGTCGGAGCTGATGGGCCGCGTGTTCCGCGCCCTCGGCATGACGACCGGCGTGATCCTGTCGGGCCAGGACCCGGAGGAGCGCCGCGAGCAGTACCTGGCGGACATCACCTACGGCACGAACAACGAGTTCGGGTTCGACTACCTGCGCGACAACATGGCGTGGCAGACCGGCGAGCTGGTGCAGCGCGGCCACTACTTCGCGATCGTCGACGAGGTCGACTCGATCCTGATCGACGAGGCCCGCACCCCGCTGATCATCTCCGGCGCCGCCAGCGGCGAGGCGAACCGCTGGTTCGGCGAGTTCGCCCAGCTGGCGAAGCAGCTGCGCGCGGGCACGGACTTCGAGGTCGACGAGAAGAAGCGCACCGTCGGCGTGCTCGAGCCCGGCATCGAGAAGGTCGAGGACTACCTCGGCATCGACAACCTCTACGAGTCGGC
>JAKONM010000192.1 GCA_022701925.1 Microbacteriaceae bacterium | reverse complement strand
CAGGTGCAGAACACGGGCACCGCGGCGCTGCCCGCGGGGGAGCTGGCGTTCTCGGTCGAGAAGGCGCCGGTGGCCAGTGCGACCGAGCTGATCCGCCAGGTCACGGACCCGGTCGAGGTGCTGCTGGGCCAGCTGCTGCCGGACGCGGAGGGCCGGACGCCCGCCCTCGACCCCGGCGAGACGACCGTCGTGCGGGTGCGCATCGACGCCTCCGACCTGGACGACAACCTCACCCGCGCAGACGGCGCCCGCCTGCTGTACGTGCGCTACCGCACCCGCACGCCCGCGGTGCAGCAGGTCGCGGAGTCCGCGGTCGTCAGGATGTCGGGCGACGCGCCGCGGGTCGGCTTCGGCACGGTGGTGCCGATCGCCGTGCCCGCCGGTGCGTCCGGCGTCGTGGGCGCGTCGGACCTGGACGCGCTCACCGGATCGGGCGGCGACTGGTCGGACGCCCTGTCGGCCGCGGAGGCGATGCCCTCGGCGACGGTCGCGCTCGACCCCGCCGTGCTCGCGTCGATCCGGCTGGCCGGGGAGGACGCCCCCGGCTCGGCGACCGCCTTCCTCGAGCGTCTGCGCGAGCTGCCGAACCAGGTGGTGCGGCTGCCCTGGGCCGACGCCGACCTGACGCTGCAGCGGGCGGCGGGCCGCACGAGCCCGCTGGTCCCGACGGACCTGACCGCCGCGGCGGCCTCGAGCGGCGCCGGCGCCGGACCGACGCCCGCGCCGACGCCCGCGCCCACCGCCACCGTGCCGGTGTCGGACCTGACGGACTGGTCGTGGTCCGACACCGACGTCGCCTGGCCGGTGCCGGGGACCACCTCCCAGGCGGACCTGGCCGCCCTGGGGCGCCGGGGCGCGGTGCTGCTCGGCTCCGGCGACGTCGAGGACAGCGCGGCGCGCGCCGCCGGCGGGCCGTCGACCACGGTGTCGGGCGTCCGGACCCTGGTCGCGGACGGCACGCTCTCCGGCCTGCTCGCGACCGCCTCCGGCGAGGGCGCGGCGGCCCGGTCGGCGCTCGCCTCCCTGACCGGTGCGCTCGCGACCGACGCGGTCACCGGGTCCTCGCCCGCGGTGCTGGCGGTCGCGGGCCGCCAGGCCGACCCGGCGGGGCTGGCCGACGTGCTCGACCTGCTGGCCGGGCAGCGGTGGATCCAGGGCCGCTCGGTCGACGACCTGCTGGGCGCGGAGCAGGCGGAGGGCGTGACGCTGCGAGCGGGCTCCGTCACCGCCGACCGCGTGTCCACCGCCCGCGCGCTGCTGGCCGGCGAGGACTCGGTGCGGCGCCTCGCTTCGGCCGTGCCCGACCCGGAGGCGCTGACCGCCCCCTTCACCCTGGCGGCGAGCGGCCTGCTCTCCGCGCAGTGGCGCGCGGACGACACCCGCTGGGGGCAGGCCGCCGCCACCGCCGCCTCGGCGATGCGCGCCGTGTCGCAGCAGGTGACGATCGGCCGGTCCGACCAGGCCACCGTGTCGACCGACGGGCAGCTGCGGGTGGTGGTCCAGAACGGGCTGGACCAGCAGGTGACCGTGAGGGTGACCGCGACCGTCAACAACGGGCGCCTGCAGTTCGACGGCCGGAGCACGACGCTGACCGTGCCCGCCAGGGCCAGCAACCAGGCCAGGCTCGGCTTCCGCACGATCGCGAACGGCCCGGCCCAGGTGGTGCTCACCGCCTCGGCGCCCGACGGCGCGCAGTTCGGCCAGCCCTCGGTGCGGCGGGTGCAGGTGCAGGCCGGCTTCGACCTGGTCGTCGCCGTCGTCCTGCTGACGCTGCTCGCGGCGCTGCTGGCGCTCGGCGTGCACCGCAACGTCGCGCGGCGCAGGAAGCCGAGGCCGGAGGCGTGAGCGGGGTCGGCAGGGCCAGCGCGATCCTCGCCTCCGGCACGATCGTCAGCCGGCTGCTCGGCTTCGCGCGCAACTTCGTGCTCACCCTGGTCTTCACGGGCCTCGTGACCGTGATCGGCAACGCCTACACGTTCTCGAACGCGGTGCCGGTCAGCATCTACGCGCTGATCGGCGGCGGCCTGGTCAGCGCGGTGCTCGTGCCCCAGATCATCCGGGCGAGCGCGGGGGCGGACGCGGGCGCCGCCTACATCGACAAGCTGGTGACGATCGCGATCGTCTTCATCGGCGCCCTGACGGTGCTGCTGACGCTGGCGGCGCCGCTGCTCATGCGGCTCTACATCCGCGACGAGGCGACCCTGGCGGTGGCCGTGCCCTTCGCCTACTGGAGCCTTCCGCAGATCTTCTTCCTCGGCATGTACGCGGTGCTGGGGGAGGTGCTGAACGCCCGCCGCCGGTTCGGGGCGTACACCTGGGCGCCGGTGGCGAACAACGTCGTCGCACTGGCCTCCCTGGCCCTGTTCCTGGTGCTGTTCGGCCCCGTCTCCGCCACCGCGTCCCAGCCCCTGGGCGTCGCGCAGACCGCCGTGCTGGCCGGCGGCACGACGTTGGGACTCGCGGTGCAGGCGCTGGTCCTGGCCCTGGTCTGGCGCAGCGCCGGCCTGACGTACCGCCCCGACTTCCGCTGGAAGGGCGTCGGGCTGAAGGCGACCGGTCAGGCGGCGGGCTGGACGTTCGGGATGCTGGCGCTGACGCAGGTCGCGGGACTGATCCAGAACAACGTCGCGAGCGGCGCGAGCGGCGCCGCCTCCCCGTCGGTGCTGGCGCTGTCGACCGCGTGGCTGCTGTTCATGCTGCCCCACTCCATCGTCACGGTGTCCCTGGTCACCGTGTTCTACCCGCGGATGAGCGAGCACGCGGCCGCGGGCGACGAGGCCGCCGTGCGCGACGACGTGGGCCTGGTGCTCGGCACCGTGCTGCTGGCGGTCGTCGGCATCACCGCGGCGCTGCTCGCGGCCGCGCTGCCGGTCGTGGCGGTGTTCAGCGACACCGTGGCCCAGGCGCGATCCGTCGCGCCCGTCCTGGTCGCCTACCTGCTCGGGCTGATCCCCTTCACCGTGCTGTTCGTCGTGCAGCGGTGCTTCTACGCCCTCGCCGACACCCGCACGCCGTTCCGCTTCACCGTGGCGCAGCTGCTGATCGTGATCCCCGGCATCCTGCTGTGCGCCCTGCTGCCGGAGCCGCTGATCGCCGTCGGCATCGCGAGCGTCGTCACGGTGGGCGTCGCCGTGCAGCTGGTGGTCGCCTGGACGCTGCTGCGCCGGCGGATCGGCAGCCCCGCCGGTCCCCGGCTGCGGGCCGCGATGCGGCGGTTCGCCGTGGCCGGGGTGCCCGCGCTGGCCGCCGGGCTGGTGCTGCTGCTGGTGCTCGGCGGCTTCGGCGACGGCTGGCCGGTGGCGTCCCGCCTCGGCGGAGCCCTGGCCACGGTGCTGATCGCCGCGGTCGTGCTGCTGGTCTACGCCGGGGTGCTCGCGCTGCAGCGGGCGCCGGAGCTGACCGCCGCAGCCGACCTGCTGCGCTCCCGCATGCGACGCTGAGCCGCAGCCGTCCGCGGAATACCGCCTCCGGCGCCGTCGTTCCACACCCTGTCCCCGCAGTCGAGAAGGAGTGCTCATGCGTCAGGTCGTCATCATCGGTTCCGGCCCCGCCGGGTACACGGCGGCGCTCTACGCGGCGCGCGCCCAGCTGCAGCCCCTGCTGATCGCCAGCTCGGTCGAGGCGGGCGGCGAGCTCATGAACACCACCGACGTCGAGAACTACCCGGGCTTCCCGGACGGCGTCATGGGCCCGGACCTCATGGACCAGATGCGCCTGCAGGCCGAGAAGTTCGGCACCGAGATCCTGCTCGACGACGTCGTGCGGGTCGAGCTGGAGGGCGACGTCAAGCGCGTCCACACCGGCCGCGGCGACGTGCACGAGGCCCTGACCGTGATCGTCGCCACCGGGTCGGCCTACCGCAAGCTGGACGTGCCGGGCGAGGAGCGCCTCTCGGGGCACGGCGTCTCGTGGTGCGCCACCTGCGTCGGCTTCTTCTTCCGCGGCAAGACCATCGCGGTCGTCGGCGGCGGCGACTCCGCGATGGAGGAGGCGACCTTCCTGACGCGCTTCGCGGACAAGGTGCACCTGATCCACCGCGGCGACAGCCTGCGGGCGTCGAAGATCATGCAGGAGCGCGCGAAGAACGACCCGAAGATCCAGTTCGAGTGGAACTCCCGCATCGCGGAGGTCACGGGCGGCGACCTGGTCGACGGCGTCCGCCTCGAGTCGACGAACGGCGGCGAGGACCGCGACCTGGACCTCGCCGGGGTCTTCATCGCGATCGGCAACGACCCGCGCACCGACCTGGTCGCGGGCCAGCTGGAGCTGACGGAGGCCGGCACCATCAAGGTCGACGGCCGCTCCTCCCGCACCTCGCTGCCGGGCGTCTTCGCCGCGGGCGACGTGATCGACCCCACCTACCGGCAGGCCGTCACCGCCGCCGCGTCGGGCACCGTGGCCGCCCTGGACGCGGAGCACTACCTGGCGGGCGTCTCCGGCGAGCTGCTGGAGCGCGCGAAGGGCGCCGCGGCGCCCGGCGAGTCCCCCGCCGCCGGCTCGAGCCTCGACCCGTCCGGCCAGCTGGTCGGCCAGGCGTAGGCTGCCCAACCGTCCCGATTCCATCCTGAGGAGGATCCTCGCCATGCGCGAAGTGACCGATGCGACGTTCGAGCAGGACGTGCTGAACGCGGACAAGCCGGTGCTGGTGGACTTCTGGGCCGCCTGGTGCGGGCCCTGCCGCCGCGTCGCCCCCGTGCTCGAGGAGATCGCCAGCGAGCACGCGGACAAGATCGAGATCGTCAAGCTGAACGTCGACGAGAACCCCGAGACCGCCATGAAGTACCAGATCACGTCGATCCCGGCGATGAAGCTGTACTCCAAGGGCGAGGTCGTGAAGACCGTGATCGGCGCCAAGCCGAAGCCGGCCATCGAGGCCGACCTCGCCGCCGTCCTCGCCTGACACGGAGTCATCGAGCAGGACGGTTTCACTTCAGCAGGACGAAATCGACCGCCGCGTCCTGCTGAGCGCCCGATGTCCTGCTGAAGTGCTCTGACGAGGGGCTCGACGTGAGCGACATCCGGCCGACGACGCCGTCCGGCACCGACCTGGACCCGTGGCTGGACACCTACGCCCTGCGGGCGTTTGGGCTGTCCGCCAGCGAGGTGCGGGCGCTCTTCGCCGTGGCGTCGCGGCCGGAGGTCGTCTCGCTGGCCGGCGGCATGCCGTACGTGCGAGCGATCCCGCGCGAGCTGGTCGCCGGCGCCTTCGACCGCATGCTGCTGGCCGACGCCCCCGCGGCCCTGCAGTACGGCTCCGGGCAGGGCCTGCCGCGGCTGCGCGAGCACATCCTCACGGTCATGGCGGAGGAGGGCATCACCGCGTCGGTGGACGACGTGGTCACGACGACCGGGTCCCAGCAGGCCATCGACCTGGTGACGAAGCTGTTCATCGACCCGGGCGACGTGATCCTGGCCGAGGGGCCCAGCTACGTCGGCGCCCTCGGCGTCTTCAAGTCGTTCCAGGCGGTGACAGTCCATCTGCGGATGGACGCCGACGGACTGGTGCCCGAGGTGCTCGAGGCGGCGATCCGCGACCAGCGCTCGGCGGGGAAGCGGATCAAGTTCCTCTACACGATCCCGAACTTCCACAACCCGGCCGGGGTGACGCTGTCGGCCGAGCGCCGACCGCGCATCGTGGATATCTGCCGCCGCGAGGGCGTGCTGATCGTCGAGGACAACCCCTACGGGCTGCTGTGGTTCGACGCGCCGCCGCCTCCTCCGCTGCACGTGCTGAACCCGGAGGGCGTCGTCTACCTCGGGTCGTTCTCCAAGACCTTCGCCCCCGGGTTCCGGGTCGGCTGGGCGGTCGCTCCGCACGCGGTGCGCGAGAAGCTGGTGCTGGCCGCGGAGTCGGCGATCCTGTCGCCCTCCAGCTTCAACCACCACCTGATCAGCGAGTACCTCGAGTCGGTGGACTGGCGGGCGCAGGTCGCGGTGTTCCGCGACGTGTACCGCGAGCGGCGCGACGCGATGCTGCGGGCCCTCGAGGAGCACCTGCCCCGGCTGTCGTGGAACGTGCCGAACGGCGGGTTCTACGTGTGGGTCCGGCTGCCGGAGGAGCTGCACTCGAAGCAGATGCTGCCGCGCGCCGTGCGCGAGCTGGTGGCCTACACGCCCGGCACCGGCTTCTACGCCGACGGGCAGGGCGGCCGGGAGCTGCGCCTGTCCTTCTGCTACCCGACCCCGGAGTTCATCGAGGAAGGCATCCGCCGCCTCGCCTCCGTGATCGACGGCGAGCTGGAGCTGGTGCGCGCGTTCGCCGGCACCGGGTCGCTCGCGCCGCGCCAGGACGACGGCGCGATGGCCGCACCGCCCCCCGACCTCAACTGACGTCCGCGAGCCGAGGAGACCCCATGACCGGAACGACCTCCGTGGTGGTGCTGTCGGGCGGCATCTCGCACGAGCGCGACGTCTCGCTGCGCTCCGTGCGCCGCGTCGCGGACGCGCTCACCAGGCTGGGCTGGCAGGTGCGCAGCGCCGAGCCGGACGCCCGCCTGCTGCCCGACCTGCTCGACACCCGACCCGACGTGGTGTGGCCGGCGACGTCGAGCAGCGACCGCAGCGAGCCGTCCTCGCCGCT
>JAKONM010000065.1 GCA_022701925.1 Microbacteriaceae bacterium | reverse complement strand
GCGCCCCGCGGCGACGATCCCCCCGTCGGCGGCCCCGGGATCGAACCGGGCGATGTTCTCGGCCACCGTGCCGGCGAACAGCTCCGCTTCCTGCGGCAGGAAGCCGACATGCACGCCCAGCCCGGCGGGCGACCATTGATCCAGGCCCGCCCCGTCGAGACGCACGAGCCCGCGGGCCGGCGCCCACACGCGGACCAGCGCCCGTCCCAGGCTGGACTTTCCCGAGGCGGAGGGACCGACCACGCCGAGCGCCTGCCCGGCCGCGAGCCGGAAGTCGGCCTCCTGCACCGCGGCCCGCACGGCCCCCGGCGGGATCACGGTCAGACCCTCCACCGACAGGCTCGCCCGGGGTGCGGGCAGGACCAGCGGCGCCGATCCGGCGGGCAGGCGGTCGAGCAGCCGCGACAGGCGATGCCACGATTGGCGCGCGGCCACGAACCCCTTCCAGTTGGCGATGGCCAGCTCCGCGGGAGCCAGCGCGCGCCCCACGAGGATGGAGGCGGCGATCATGACGCCGCCGCTGGCCTGGTTGTCGATCACCAGCCATGCCCCGAGCGCCAGCACCCCCGACTGGATCACCATGCGCGCCATCTTCGAGACCGCCCCGAGGCCGCCGCCGATGTCGGCCACGCCCAGCTGGGCCCGGGTGCAGTCGCGCTGGATCGCCTCCCAGCGTCCGGCCAGTCGATCCTGCAGACCCATCGCCGCCGCGGCCTCGGCGTTGCGCCGTGCGGCCTCGGCGAACACGTGGCGCCGCCCGACACCGGCCGTCGCCGTCAGGGTCGGTTCGCGCGTGGCGAGGTCCGTCAGCACGGTCAGGCCGACCAGCAGGGCCACCCCGGCCACCGCCGTCGCGCCGATCCACGGGTGGAACAGGACGCACAGGGCCACGTAGGCGGGCAGCCAGGGCAGATCGAACAGGGCCGCCGGCCCGACCCCGGACAGGAACGCGCGGATCTGGTCGAGGTCGCGCAGGGGTTGGCCGGCCTCCTCGGGGCGCGCGCCGCGCAAGGGGGCCTGGAGGGCGAGCTTGAACACGCGTCCGCCGAGTTCCGCGTCGAGGGCGGCGCCGATCCGCGCGAGCACGCGACCGCGCAGGGCCTCGAACGCACCCTGGGCGGCATACAGCGCCAGCGCCAGCACGCACAGGCCGACCAGCGTCGGCAGCGAACGGCCGGGGATGACCCGGTCGTAGACCTGCAGCATGAAGAACGAGCCGGTCAGGGTGAGCAGGTTCACCAGGCCGCTCATGCCGGCGACGCCGATCAGCGCGCCGGAACTGCGACGCAGAGCCTCCTGCAACTCGCCGGAGCGATGGGTCCGCTCCGCAGGCCGAGGATCCTCCGGGACGCGGAACACGCCCGTCAGGCTCGCGCCGGCGCGCGCGAGCCACGTCCCGGGACGGCTCGCGCGGAGCACGCGCCCGCCGCGACGCACGGCCGCGATCGCCCCGCCCACACCACGGTCCCCGCCCGAGGGCCGGCGCCCGCGTGGGCGATCGCCCGATCCCGCCGGGGCCGCCCTCCCGAACGAGGCTCCGAACGGCCTCTCGAACGCGCGGCCGTCATCCATGATCATACGCGGTCCCACATCTCAGACGGGGCGGCGAACCGCCAGGGTCGCCCTGCCCCCGGCGATCCGCCATGGTCTGGGGCACGGATGGGGTCGAGGCGCCGGTGGGAGGGCCCGCAAGAGCGCGGAGCGCGCGTCCGGGCCCGGTCCCGCCTCAGGCGAGGTGCCAGCCGAGGTCGACCCGGCCGGCGAGATGGGTCTGCGCCTCGGCGCTCTCGCTGATGCCCACCGCCACCTCCGCCCGCGTCGCCCCCTGCGACAGGGCCGAGAGCCACGCCGCCTCCCCGCCCGCGTCGGGGGCGCGGCCGAGCGCGTCGGCGTAGAGCCCGCTCACGAACTGCGCGTCGCTCTGCCCGCCGTGCAGCGCGGCGTACTCGCCCGAGCTCGGGAAGGCCTGCGCCACGGAGGTGAGCGAGGCTCCCCCCTTGACCGCCCCGCTCCAGGCCTCCAGCCCGCCCGCGTCCGGCGCCCGGTCGAGCAGGCCGTGGTAGAGCCGCGCCACCGCCGTCTCGTTCGGATCGACCACGTACACCCCCGCCGCGTAGGACGGCTGCAGCTGCCCGAGGTGCTCGGACGAGAACACGAAGGCCTCCGCCACGTCGGCGCGCGAGGCGCCCCCGTCCAGCGCACCGAGCCAGGCCGCCTTGCCGTCCGCGTCGCCCGCCCGGTGCAGCACGGTGCCGTAGAGCTGCTCGACGTAGTCGGCGTTGGAGGCCGCCCCGAGCTTGGCCTGCGCCTCGGCCGAGCCGAGGAAGCCCTGCGTGACCGCCGCGAGGCTCGCGCCCCGATCCAGCGCCGCCACCCAAGCCTGGGCGCCGCCCTGGTCGAGGGCGCGGTCGAGCAGGCCCTCGTAGAGCGCGTGGACCTGTCCGACGTGGCTACCCGCATCGTGGGCCACCGTGCCGAACAGATCGCGGTTCGGGCCGTAGTCGAAGCTGAACACGAAGCTGTCGCTCACGCCCGTGTTGCCGGCCGCGTCCGTGGCCGTGGCGGTCAGGCTGTAGCCGTGCGCGGGTCCGTCCTTGGTGTCGCTGAAGGCGAAGCCGAAGCGGCCGGCGGCGTCGGCCACCGCGGTCCCGAGCACCGTGGCGCCGTCGCGGACCGTCACCGTCAGGCCGGCGTCGGCCGCCCCGAGCTCGCCCGACAGCACGTGCCCGCCCTCGCGGTTGGCCGCCCCCGACGTCCCGGCCAGCGCGACCGCCGGTGCGGTCGTGTCCAGGGTGAAGCCGAGCGTGGCGGAGGCCGAGGCGTTGCCGGCGGCATCGATCTGGGTCACCGCGACGGTGTGCTGGCCGTCGGCGAGCGCCGCCGGGTCGTAGGCCGCCGCCGCACGGCCGTCGACCGTGTAGCTCAGGGGCGCCCCGGCCTCTCCGCCCGTGATCGCGAGGCGCGCATCACGGGTGATGTGGTCGGTGCCGCTCGCCCCCGTGTCGTCGGCGAGCGCGAGGCCGGGCGCTCCCGGCGCCGTCCGGTCGAGGGTGAACGTCAGGCTCGTCGTGGCCGAGGCGTTGCCGGCGACATCGGTCTGGGTGACGCCGACGGTGTGCCGCCCGTCGGCGAGCGCCGCCGGGTCGTAGGCGGCGAGCGCGCGGCCGTCGACCGTGTAGCGCAAGCGCGCACCGGCCTCGACGCCCGTCACCGTGACACGCGCGTCGTTGGTCAGCCGGTCGGTGCCGCTGATGCCGCTGTCGAGCGTCAGCGCCAGGGCGAGCGCGCCCGGCGCGACCGTGTCGGCCCGGACTGCGTTGCCGGTCACCGCAGCGGTGTTCCCGCTCGCGTCGGCGATGGCGAGCGCCGATCGCACGGTGCCGTCGAAGCCGGACAGATCGACGGTCCCGGACCCGTCCGCCGCCACGCGGGCGCTGACCGAGCGGATGCCGTCGGTGAAGCTCGCGACCCCCGTGGCGTCCGCGTCGAGGCCGGCCACCGTGAAGCGCACGGCCCGCGCCTCGGCGGCGTTGATCACCCCGTCGGCGCTGCCGTCGACCGTGAGCGAGGCCCCCGGTGCGGCGTCCGCCGTGGTGTCGAAGGCGAGGCTCGGCGTGGTGCCGGCCCCGCCGGCGTTGCCGGCCGCGTCCGTGTACGCGCCCGCCGCCACGGTGATCGAGGCGGTGCCCTTGTTCGTGTCGGCGGCCGGGGTGAAGGTGGCGGTGCGGGTCAGGCCCGTGCCCGACAGCGCCGAGAGCGTGCCGCCGGAGACCGTCACGTCGTCCTGCTCGAAGGTCTTGCCGGGGTCCTCGCTGAAGCTGAAGCTGATCGTGGCGGTTTGTCCGGCCTTGAGCGTGCTCGTGTCGCTCGTGATCGCCAGCGTCGGCGCGAGCGTGTCGACGGTGGGCGCGTCAGTCGCGTAGCTGACGAACTGTGTTTCGTTCCGCCCCCCGTCGCCGAAGGTGCCGAAGATGTCGCCGGCCGCGCTGATGCCCTGAACTTCGGTGTAGGCCGCGGAGTCCCGGCCTTTCACCTGAGAGAATGTTCCCGTCTGCAGATCGTAGAGGAAGCCGTAGCTCTTGTAGTCGGCGTCGTAGTAGGTCCCGGCCACGTCGCCGTCCGCGGCGATGCCGGCGAGGAACATGTAGGTGATGCCCTCCCCCCCGATCAGCGTGTAGTCGGTGGAGCCGGCCTTCTGAACGAACAGCCGGGCCTCGAACGAGGTCTCCGTCTCGAAGCTGCCGTAGACGTCGCCCGCCGCGCTGACCGCGACGATTTCCGTGAACACGGCACCGGTCGGGCCCCCGTAGCTCGTGACCGCGCCGTCGGCCGCCCTGACGAAGCCCTTGGCGTCGTCGCGTGCGAAGTCGCTCTGGTAGTACGAACCGAAGATCGCACCGCCCGCGGTGATGCCGTTCGCGGAGACGTTCTGGAACTCCTGGCCTTCGACGGTCAGGGTGATCTGCGCCGTGCCGCCCGCGGCGGTATCCACGAAGCTGCGGTAGCCGAAGACGTACTGATCGTTGTATTGACCGGAGACGTAGAAGTGTCCGGCCACGGCACCGTCCGCGCTGATGCCGACGAGCTGGTACTCGCTGCGACCGACGCCCTGCGGGCCGACGGACGACAGGTCGATGGACGAGACCGTGCCGTCCCGCGACACGTACAGCGCGTCGGCGTCTTGTCCGACGGTGCCGGCGAAGTCGCCGTCGGCGTTGACGCGCTCGATCGTGGTGAAGCCTTTGACGTCGCCGACATCCACCGCCGTCACCGTACTGCCGTCGCGGACGAAGCCGTGCCGCACGCCTTGGCTGTCG
>JAKONM010000243.1 GCA_022701925.1 Microbacteriaceae bacterium | reverse complement strand
CCCCTCCTGGACCGCGCAGATCGCGAGCAGCTTGACCACGCAGCCCATCTCGGCGGCCGAGGCGACGTCGCTGGCGGTGACCTCCGCGATGCCCTCGCGGTGCACGTCGGCGGCGGTCACCCGGGTGTGGAACGCGAGGCTGGCCAGGATGGCGGCCTTGGCGGCCGCGTCGAAGCCCTCGACGTCGGCGGTCGGGTCGGCCTCGGCGTACCCCAGGTCCTGGGCCTCCTGGAGCGCCTCGTCGAAGCCCGCGCCGGAGCTGTCCATCCGGTCCAGGATGAAGTTGGTGGTGCCGTTGACGATGCCGAGCACGCGGGTGACCTGGTCGCCGGCCAGCGACTCGCGCAGGGGGCGCAGGATCGGGATGGCGCCCGCGACGGCCGCCTCGTAGTAGAGGTCGCGGCCGGCCTTCTCGGCGGCGGCGAACAGCGTGCTGCCGTCCTCGGCGAGCAGCGCCTTGTTGGCCGAGACCACGCTCGCGCCGTGCTCCAGCGCCGCCAGGACCAGCGACCGCGCGGGCTCGATGCCGCCGATGACCTCGACGACCACGTCGACGTCGTCGCGGGTCACCAGGGCGTGGGCGTCGAGGGTGAACAGCTCCTCGGGCAGGTCGACGTCGCGCGCCAGGCCGAGGCGGCGCACGGCGATGCCGACGAGCTCGACGGGGGCGCCGACCCGGGCCGCGAGGTCACCGGCCTGCTCCTGGAGCAGCCGGGCGACCTGGGAGCCGACGACGCCGCACCCGAGCAGCGCCACCCGGACCGGTCGCCCCTGCGGGGTGGCCGGCGTGGCGGGGAGGACGGAGGAGAGCGAGTGCTGGTTCATCGCCGCACATCCTCCCACCGTCCCGGTCCGCGGTCCGCATCCATCCGTCTGGTGGTGCAGCCCGGGAGCGGGCGCCCGGCCCGAGGAGGGCTCAGCCGACGTCGGTCGCGAGCAGGTCCTCGAGGGTCTCGCGACGCACCAGCACCCGCGAGCGGCCCTCGCGCACGGCCACGACCGGCGGCCGCAGGGCATGGTTGTAGTTGCTGGCCATCGAGCGGCAGTAGGCACCCGTCGCCGGCACCGCCAGCAGGTCGCCGGCCGCCACGTCGCCGGGCAGGAACTCGTCCTTGACCACGATGTCGCCGGCCTCGCAGTGCTTGCCCACCACCCGGCTCAGCAGGACCGGGGCGTCGGAGCGCCGGCTGGCCAGGGTGCAGGAGTAGTCGGCGTCGTACAGCGCGGTGCGGATGTTGTCGCTCATGCCGCCGTCGACCGAGACGTAGGTCCGCACGGCGCCGCCGTCGAGCTCGACCGCCTTGACCGTGCCGACCTCGTAGACCGTGCACATCGAGGGACCGACGATGGCGCGCCCGGGCTCGATCGAGAGCCGCGGCACGTCCAGGCCGCGGGCGGCGCACTCGTCGCGGACGATCTTGGTCATCTCGGTGGCCAGGCGCGCGGGCTCGGCGGGGTCGTCCTGGGTGGTGTAGGCGATCCCGAAGCCGCCGCCGAGGTCGAGCGCGGGCAGCTGCACGCCGGTCTCCTCGGCGACCTGCTGGTGCAGCGCGAGCACCCGCCGGGCCGCCACCTCGAAGCCGGCGGTGTCGAAGATCTGGGAGCCGATGTGGGAGTGCAGGCCGCGCAGTTCCAGGCCCGGCGTCTCGCGGATCTGGCGCACCGCGGCCAGGGCGTCGCCGGAGCTGATCGAGAAGCCGAACTTCTGGTCCTCGTGGGCGGTCGCGATGTACTCGTGGGTGTGCGCCTCGACGCCCGCCGTCACGCGCACCATCACGTGGGCGGTGCGACCGGTCTCGGCCGCCAGCGCGCCGAGCCGGGTGATCTCGTGGAAGGAGTCGACCACGATCCGCCCGACGCCGAGCTCGAGCGCGCGCCTCAGCTCGGCGGGCGTCTTGTTGTTGCCGTGCAGCTCGACGCGCTCCATCGGGAAGCGCGCCCGCTCGGCCACGGCGAGCTCGCCGGCCGTGCAGACGTCGAGGTGCAGGCCCTCCTGCTCGACCCAGCGGGCCACCTCGGTGCACAGGAACGCCTTGCCGGCGTAGTAGACGTCGATGCCCGCGAAGCCGTCGCGGAACGCGCGGGCGCGGCTGCGGAAGTCCACCTCGTCCAGCACGTACGCCGCGGAGCCGTGCTCGGCGACCAGGTCCGGCAGGCGCACGCCGCCCACCTCGAGCACGCCGTCGACCTTGGTCGCCGTGCGCGACCACAGCTGCGGGACCAGCTCGTTGACGTCCTGGGGGTCGCGCAGCCACGCAGGCCCCCGGACGGAGACGGCCGCGTGGGCCCAGCCGGCCTCGTGCGCCCTCACGACCGCCTCACATCCGCTCGGGCGCGGAGACGCCGAGCAGGCCCAGTCCGTTGGCCAGCACCACCCGGGTGGCGTCGACGAGCAGCAGCCGTGCGGCGTGCAGCTCGCCCGCCTCCTCGTCGCCCATCGGCAGCACCCGGCAATTGTCGTAGAACCGGTGGTAGGTGCCGGCGAGCTCCTCGAGGTAGCGCGCCACCCGGTGCGGCGCGCGCAGCTCGGCGGCGCTGGTGACCACGCGCGGGAACTCCGCGAGCGAGCGCAGCAGCAGCCCCTCCTTCTCGTGGGTGAGCAGGTC
>JAKONM010000063.1 GCA_022701925.1 Microbacteriaceae bacterium | reverse complement strand
GCCGACCCCGACCGCCACGCCCACGCCCACGCCGACGCCGACGCCCGTGCCGGAGCCGACCGCCAGCCCGACGCCGATGCCGATGCCGATGCCGACCAGCACGCCCTCCCCGACGCCGACGCCGAGCCCCACCGCCGAGCCCACGACGTCCCCGAGCCCGCAGCCGACCCCGTCGGCGCAGCCCAGCGCCTCCCCCGCCCCCCCCGGACGGCTCGGCGGCCTGAGGAGCGGTCAGCGCCGCTTGGCCGAGGCCTCGGCCTGCCGCCACGCGCGCTGCGCCGGCGTCATCGGCCCCGCCTCCGGCGCGACGGGTCCGCGTCGCCAGGCGTGGCAGATCGCGATGGCGAGGGCGTCCGCGGCGTCCGCGGGCTTCGGCAGCTCCGCCAGCCCGAGCAGGCGCGCGACCATCGCCGTGACCTGGCGCTTGTCGGCGTTGCCGTAGCCCGTCACCGCGGCCTTCACCTCGCTGGGCGTGTGGAGCCCGATCGGCACCGACCGCTCGGCGGCCAGCAGCAGCGCGATGCCGCTGATCTGCGCCACGCCCATCACGCTCGGCACGTTCTGCTGCGCGAACACGCGCTCCAGCGCGAACGCCTGCGGCCGGTGCGCGTCGAGCAGGCGCTCGATGCCGCGGCCGATGGTGAGCAGCCGCAGCTCGAGCGCCTGATCGGCGGGCGTGCGCAGCACCTCGACGTGCACCAGCTTCGCGGTGCGGTCGGGGGCGACGTCCACCACCCCGACCCCGCAGCGCGTCAGGCCGGGGGCGACGCCCAGCACCCGGACGGTCACCGCGGCGCCGCCGGCAGGCCCGTCAGTCCTCGTCGAGCGACGCGGTGACGGACTCCGACAGGTCGAAGTTCGCGAAGACGTTCTGCACGTCGTCGCTGTCCTCCAGCGCGTCGACCAGCTTCAGGATCTTCTTCGCGACCTCCAGGTCGTCGATCTCGATCGTCAGCCCCGGCACGAACTCGCTGTCCGCGGACTCGTAGTCGATGCCGGCGCCCTGCAGCGCGGTGCGCGCGGCGACGAGGTCCGCGGTGTCCGTGACGACCTCGAACTCCTCGCCGTGGTCCGCCACGTCCTCGACACCGGCGTCGAGCACCGCGCCGAGCACGTCGTCCTCGCTGAGGCCGTCGACCTTCGCGACGCGGATGACGCCCTTGCGCGAGAAGTTGTAGGCCACCGAGCCGGGGTCGGCCATGGCGCCGCCGTTGCGGCTCATCGCGGTGCGCACCTCGGCCGCCGCGCGGTTGCGGTTGTCCGTCAGGCACTCGATCAGCAGGGCCACGCCGGCCGGGCCGTAGCCCTCGTACATGATCGTGTCGTAGTTGACCGACTCGCCCGTGAGCCCGGCGCCGCGCTTGACGGCGCGGTCGATGTTCTCGTTCGGCACCGAGGTCTTCTTCGCCTTCTGCACGGCGTCGACCAGGGTCGGGTTGCCCGACAGGTCGGCGCCGCCCATCTTGGCGGCGACCTCGATGTTCTTGATCAGCTTGGCGAACGACTTCGCCCGCCGCTGGTCCTTGACCGCCTTCTGGTGCTTGGTGGTCGCCCACTTGGAGTGTCCGGACACGTGCGCCTCCTCGGAAAAGCCGCCTCGATGGTACCGGGCGCGAGCGGCTCCGGCGCCGCCGCCGTCAGGGGCGCTCGGGCAGGCGGACGCCGGAGGACCGCAGCTCGAGCGCCGCGAGGGCCCGGATGACCTCCGGATCGCCCCGTCGCCACCCCGCGACGGCGTCGTCGTGCACCGCCGCGACCGCCTTCGCCGGCCGGGTCGCCAGCGCACGGAGCGCCAGCAGGTCCAGCGAGGAGGCGGACGAGGCCAGGCGCGCGACGGCCCGGCGACGCACCGCGCCGGCGACCCTGGGCCGCACCCAGCCGAGCAGCACCACGAGCACGACGAGTCCTGCGACGGTCCACCCCACCAGGGACGACAGCGTCTCGACCCCCCGCTGCCACCCGGCCCCCGCGTCGGCCAGCGTGCCTCCCGCGTCCCCGGCGGCGTCGAACGGCGCCCGGATGCCGCCGCCGATCAGCGGGACGCCGCCCAGCGTCCGGCCGATCCCCGAGAGCGTCGACTGGAAGTCGCTGCCGGAGCGCGCGACGTCCCGCCCGAAGCCCTCGAAGGCGGCGATCGCGTCGTGGAGGGCGACCGCGACCCGGACGCCGACCACCAGCACGACGAGCGCGAGCACGTCCCCCGCGATCTGCCACGCCCGCCGTCCGGCGAAGTCCGAGTACAGCTGCACGGAACCATCCTGGTCGTCGCCGCTCGGATCCGGAGGGGCGCCGCCGACGGGCGACCGATCCCGCTCGACGCCCGGCGGGTCAGGCGGCGGCGACGACCCGCAGGAAGTGCTCGTGGAAGCGGGTCTCGCCGGTGATCTCCGGATGGAAGCTGGTGCCGAGCAGGTTGCCCTGCCGCACCGCGACGACGCGGCCGTCGTCCAGCGTCGCGACCGCCTCCGCGGCCGGCCCGACCTCGGTGACCACGGGCGCTCGGATGAACACCGCGTGCACCGGCGGGCCCTCCAGCATCGGCACCTCGAGGTCCGTCTCGAAGGAGTCGACCTGGGTGCCGAAGGCGTTGCGGCGCACCTGCACGTCCAGGCCCCCGAGCGTCTGCTGGTCGGGCAGGGCGTCGAGCACGCGGTCGGCGAGCATGATCAGGCCGGCGCAGGTGCCGTAGACGGGCAGCCCGTCGGCGATGCGCTCCCGAAGGGGGTCGCGCAGGTCGAAGATGCGCGACAGCTTGTCCATGACCGTCGACTCGCCGCCGGGGATCACCAGCCCGTCCACCGCCGCCAGCTCGCGGGGACGGCGCACCGGGACGGCGTCGGCGCCCAGGCCCGTCAGCACGGCGAGGTGCTCCCGGAAGTCGCCCTGCAGGGCGAGGACGCCGATCCGGCCGCGGGTCACCAGCCGCGCGAGGCGAGCCGGTGCGGAGCGGGCACGTCGGCGACGTTGATGCCGACCATGGCCTCGCCGAGCCCGCGCGACGCGTCGGCGATCGCCTCGGGGTCGTCGAAGGCGGTGGTGGCCTTCACGATCGCCCGGGCGCGGGCCGCCGGGTCGCCGGACTTGAAGATGCCGGAGCCCACGAACACGCCGTCCGCGCCCAGCTGCATCATCATCGCGGCGTCGGCGGGGGTGGCGACGCCGCCCGCGGTGAACAGCACGACGGGCAGCTTCCCGAGCCGGGCCACCTCGGCGACCAGCTCGTACGGCGCCTGCAGCTCCTTCGCCGCGACGTAGAGCTCGTCCGGCGACTTCGCCTTCAGCGCCGCGATCTCGCCCTTGATGGTGCGGATGTGCTTCGTCGCCTCGGACACGTCGCCCGTGCCGGCCTCGCCCTTGCTGCGGATCATCGCCGCGCCCTCGGTGATGCGGCGCAGCGCCTCGCCCAGGTTGGTCGCGCCGCACACGAACGGCGAGGTGAAGCCCCACTTGTCGATGTGGTTCACGTAGTCCGCGGGCGACAGCACCTCGGACTCGTCGATGTAGTCCACGCCGAGGTGCTGCAGCACCTGCGCCTCGACGAAGTGGCCGATGCGCGCCTTCGCCATGACGGGGATGGAGACCGCGTCGATGATCGCGGCGATCAGGTCGGGGTCGCTCATGCGGGCGACGCCGCCCTGGGCGCGGATGTCCGCGGGCACCCGCTCCAGCGCCATGACCGCGACCGCGCCGTTGTCCTCGGCGATCTTCGCCTGCTCGACGTCGACGACGTCCATGATCACGCCGCCCTTCAGCATCTCGGCGAGGCCCCGCTTGACCCGGCCGGTGCCGGTGCCCGGACCGAAGGCGTCGGTGCTGTCGGAGGCGGTGCGGGGGCTGAGCGTGTCGGTCATGTCTCGAGTTCCTGGTCGGTGCTGACGTCGATCCTCAAGCGTACTGCGGGCCGCACCGGCGCCCGGCCGGTGCGGATGCGGCGGGGGCGGGCCCGCTCCGGTTCAGCGCGGCCAGGCGGCGGCGAGCGCCGCCCGGGTGTCCCCCAGCAGCACCGGCAGCGCCTTGGTGCCGGCGATGATCGGGAAGAAGTTGGCGTCGGCCGCCCAGCGGGGCACCACGTGCTCGTGCAGGTGGTCGGCGACGCCCGCGCCGGCGGCCCGGCCCTGGTTGAAGCCGATGTTGAAGCCGTCGCAGCGCGCGTCCTCGCGGACCACCCGCATCGCGGTCTGCGTGAGCGCGGCGATCTCGGCGACCTCCTCCGCCGTCGCCTCGTCGTACAGGGGCACGTGGCGGTACGGGCAGATCAGCAGGTGGCCCGAGTTGTACGGGAACAGGTTCAGCAGCACGTAGGCGGTGCGCCCGCGGTGCACGATCAGGGCGTCCTCGTCGGACAGCGTCGGCGCGGTGCAGAAGGGGCAGCCGCCCTCCGGCGACTCCCCCGCCGACGGGCCCGTGTGGTTCGAGCGGATGTAGGCCATCCGGTACGGCACCCACAGGCGCTGGTAGGCGTCGGGCACGCCGACGGCGCCGGGAGGGCCCGGCACGCCGTCGAACTCCCCCGCGCCGTACGGGCCGGCGTCCGGGCCGCCCGTCACACCGCTCCGACCGCGGCCGCGCCCGCCGCGCCCGCCGCGTCGACGGGCTCGAGGTCCTCCGCCGTCGACACCTGGCGCCGGTCCGCGATCGCCGCCGTGATCAGGGCCACCGCTTCGTCGACCGGCACGCCGTTGCGGGTCGAGCCGTCGCGGAAGCGGAAGCTGACCGCGCCGGCGTCCCGGTCCTCGGCGCCGGCGATCAGCAGCAGCGGCACGTGCTGCAGCGTGTGGTTGCGGATCTTCTTCTGCATCCGGTCGTCGGAGACGTCGAGCTCGGCCCGCACGCCCGCCGCCCGGAGCCGCTCGACCACGTCGCCCAGGTGGTCGGCGTACTCCGCCGCCACCGGGATGCCCACCGCCTGCACGGGCGAGAGCCAGACCGGGAAGGCGCCCGCGTAGTGCTCGAGCAGGATCGCGAAGAAGCGCTCGATCGAGCCGAACAGCGCGCGGTGGATCATGATCGGCCGCTTGCGGGAGCCGTCGCGGTCCGTGTACTCCAGATCGAACCGCTCCGGCAGGTTCACGTCGACCTGCACGGTGGACAGCTGCCAGGTGCGGCCGATCGCGTCGCGGGTCTTCAGGTCGATCTTCGGCCCGTAGAAGGCGGCCTCGCCCGGCATCTCCGTCAGCCGCAGCCCGCTGGCCGCGGCCACGTTGCGCAGCGCGCCGGTGGAGTACTCCCAGAACTCGTCCGAGCCGATCCACTTCGACTTCTCGTCGTCCCGCAGCGACAGCTCCAGCTCGAAGTCGGTCAGCCCGAAGTCGCGCAGCATCGACAGCACGAACTCCAGGACCTTCGTCGCCTCCGCCTCCAGCTGCTCGGGCGTGACGAACAGGTGGGAGTCGTCCTGGGTGAAGCCGCGCACGCGGGTGAGGCCGGACAGGGCGCCCGACAGCTCGTTGCGGTAGACCGTGCCGTTCTCCGCCAGCCGCATCGGCAGGTCGCGGTAGCTGTGCCCCCGCGCCTTGTAGATCAGGATGTGCATCGGGCAGTTCATCGGCTTCAGGTAGTAGTCGGTGCCCTGCTTGACGACGACGCCCTCGGCGTCCACCTCCTCGTCCATGCGGATCGGCGGGAACATCCCCTCCCGGTACGTGACCAGGTGGTTCGAGCGGAGGAACAGGTCCTCCTTCGCGATGTGCGGCGTGTAGACGTAGGTGTAGCCGGCCTCGACGTGGCGGCGTCGGGCGTGCTGCTCCATCTCCTGCCGGACGATCCCGCCCTTCGGGTGGAACACCGCGAGCCCGGAGCCGATCTCGTCGGGGAAGCTGAACAGGTCGAGCTCGGCGCCGAGGCGGCGGTGGTCGCGGCGGGCCGCCTCCTCCAGCCGGTGCTGGTGCTCGCGCAGCTCGTCCTTGGAGGGCCACGCGGTGCCGTAGACGCGCTGCAGCTGCGGGTTCTTCTCGCTGCCGCGCCAGTACGCGGCCGCGATGCGGCTGAGCGCCCAGCCGTTGCGGATCGCGCCGGTGTTCGGCAGGTGCGGGCCGCGGCACAGGTCCTGCCACACGATCTCGCCGCTGCTGCGGTCGACGTTCGCGTAGACGGTCAGCTCGCCGCCGCCGACCTCGACCGAGGCCTCCTCGCCGGCGCCGCCCTTCAGGCCCACCAGCTCCAGCTTGTAGGGCTCGGCGGCGAACAGCTCGCGCGCCTCCTCCTCCGTCACCACGCGGCGCTCGAAGCGCTGGCCCGCGCGCTGGATGCGCTCCATCTCCTTCGTCAGCGCCTTGAGGTCCTCCGGGGTGAAGGGCTCGGCCACGTCGAAGTCGTAGTAGAAGCCGTCGACGACGGGCGGGCCGATGCCCAGCCGCGCCTCCGGGTTGATGCGCTGCACGGCCTGCGCCAGCACGTGCGCGGTCGAGTGCCGGAGGATCGACAGGCCGTCCGGCGAGCCGATGGTCACGGGCTCCGCCTGCGCACCCTCGGCCAGCGGCCGGTCCAGGTCGGTCAGCACGCCGTCCACGCGCACCGCGATCACGTCGCGGTCCGTGCCGAAGAGCGTCCTGCCCGTCGTCGCCTGCGGGCCCTCGCCCGGGTTCGGCCGGCTGGTCTCGGTGGCGCTCACGCGGTCGGTCCTCCTCAAGGATCGGATCGGTCCGTGAAGCCTAGGACGACGGCCCGGCGGTCACCGGCGGCGCAGTCGGTCGAGGAGGCGGCGCAGCCGGCTCGGACGCGGCACGTCGATCACCGCGCCCTCCCCGCGCACCGCGCGCTCGAGCGCCGGCAGGTCGACGGAGGCGACCAGCCGCAGCCGCTCGCGCAGCAGCGCCTCGTCCTCGACCGGGGCCGCGCCCTGCCCGGTGACCGCGGCGCGGATGGCCGCGTCCATCTCCTCGGCGGCGTCCCGCCGGGCCGCCGAGAGCAGCGCGGCGACCTGGGCGCCGTCGTTCTCCCACGAGAGCAGGCGGCGAGCGGTGAGCCGGTAGACCAGCCGGCGCCGGTCCAGCGCCCCCGTGTCGTCCGACCGGTAGTCGTGCTCGTGCCGCGCGCGGCCCTCCGCCAGCTCGGCGACGCCGCGCTCGAGGTCCATCCGGCGGGCGGACGACTCCGCCTCCACGCGCAGCCGGCCCAGCATCAGCCGCGCCTCGTCGGCCCAGGCGTCGGCGTCGATGCTGCCCGCGGCGGTCATCGTGTCGACGATGATCCGGTTCTTCAACCGCATCCGCACGGCGTACTCCGCCAGCAGCAGGCCCTCGTCCGCCTCGTCGTCGACGGCCCGGCGCACCCAGCGCGGCGGCTCCGACGTGCTGCCGGCCCCCGCCACCGCCTCGGTCACGCGCCCTCCTCGGCGAGCCGCGGCACCGCGGTCAGGCCCCGTGCGAAGCCGTCAGCATCCCGGCTCCCACCGTGCGGTTCGTCGACTCGTCCACCAGGATGAACGAGCCGGTCGTGCGGTTGTCGGTGTAGGGGTCGACGAGCAGCGGCTGGGTGGTCCTGAGGCGCACCCGGCCGATCTCGTTCAGGGCCAGCGCGGTCGCGCCCGTGTCGCGGTGCAGCGTGTTGACGTCGACCCGGTAGTCGACCTCCGCCACCTTGGCCCGGGCCCACCGGGTCGTGTGCTTGATCGCGTAGACCTTCCCGGGGGCGAGGGGCGCGCGCTCGTCCATCCAGCAGATCTGCGCGTCCAGGTCCTGCGTCACGGTCGGCGCGTTGTGCGGCCGGCAGATCATGTCGCCGCGGCTCACGTCGATCTCGTCGGCCAGCCGCACGACGACGGACATCGGCGGGAACGCCTCCGCGACCGGCCCGGTGGGCCCGTCGATCGCCGCGACCTCCGTCTCGAACCCGCTGGGCAGCACCGTGACCCGGTCCCCCGGCTTCAGCACGCCGGAGGCCACCGTGCCCGCGAAGCCGCGGTAGTCGCGGGCCTCGTTCGACTGCGGGCGGATCACGTACTGCACGGGGAACCGCACGTCGACGAGGTTGCGGTCCGAGGCGATGTGCAGGTGCTCCAGGTGGTGCAGCAGCGGGGCGCCCCCGAACCAGGGCATGTTCGCGCTGCGCTCCACCACGTTGTCGCCCTGCAGGGCGGAGACCGGGATGAAGGCCAGGTCGTGGACGCGGAGGCGGCTGGCGAACTGGGCGAACTCGTCGCTGATCGACTGGAAGACCTGCTCGTCCCAGTCGACGAGGTCCATCTTGTTCACGAGCAGCACGATGTGCGGCACGCCGAGCAGCGAGGCCAGGAACGCGTGCCGGCGGCTCTGCTCCGACACGCCCTTGCGGGCGTCGACCAGGATCAGCGCGACGTCGGCGGTGGAGGCGCCGGTGACCATGTTGCGCGTGTACTGCACGTGGCCAGGGGTGTCCGCGACGATGAACTTGCGCCGAGGCGTCGCGAAGTAGCGGTACGCGACGTCGATCGTGATGCCCTGCTCCCGCTCGGCCCGCAGGCCGTCGGTCAGCAGCGCCAGGTCGGTGTAGTCGTCGCCGCGCTCGCGGCTGACCCGCTCGACGTTCTCCAGGTTGTCGTCGAACAGCGACTTCGAGTCGTACAGCAGGCGCCCGATCAAGGTGCTCTTGCCGTCGTCGACGCTGCCCGCGGTCGCGAACCGGACGAGATCCGCCATCAGAAGTACCCCTCCTTCTTGCGGTCTTCCATCGCCGCCTCGCTGACCTTGTCGTCGCCGCGCGTCGCGCCGCGCTCCGTCACCCGCACCGCGGCGATCTCCTCGACCACGGCGCGCACGTCGGCCGCCTCCGACGGCACCGCGGCCGTCAGGTTGGCGTCGCCCATGGTGCGGTACCGCACCGTGCGCACCTCGGCGGTCTCGCCGTCGCGCAGCGGCACGAACTCGTTGACGGCGTAGAGCATGCCGCCCCGGTCCACGACCTCCCGCTCGGC
>JAKONM010000087.1 GCA_022701925.1 Microbacteriaceae bacterium | reverse complement strand
GAGGTTCGCGCCGCGTTGTCCCCGCTGTCGATCGGCTACCGCGCCTGGGTCGAGGACCTGCGCGGACGGATCGACAACCTTCCCGCGGAGCTGCAGGAGGCAGGACGAGCCAACGTCGGCCTGTGCGACGGCCTGTCGGAAAGGCTCGACGACGCGATCGCGCTGCTCGCCGCCGACGAGCAGGTGCGGCTCGCCTTCTGCTTCGCCAACCGCGCCATGGCGATGCAGGGCCGCTGGTCTCGCGGTCGGCCGCTCGTGTGGCGGCCGTTCCAGCTCGCGTTCCTGCTGCTCGCGCTCCGCTCGTCGGCCGATCCGCACGACGGCGGGCGCGACGTGTGCGACCTTCTCTGGTTCCCCACCGGTGGCGGCAAGACGGAGGCCTACCTGGCCCTGGCGGCGTTCACGCTGGCGCACCGGCGGCTGAGATCGTCCGATGGCGGCGGCACCGGGGTGATCTCGCGCTACACGCTGCGCCTCCTCACGATCCAGCAGTTCCGGCGGGCACTCGCGACGATCACCGCGTGCGAGCTGCTCCGCGTCGACGGTTTGGACGAGCCCGGCGGGATCGTGGGCTGGCGTCCATCGGAGTGCGATCGGGGCGAGACCTTCCTCTGGGGCGGCTCCAGGTTCTCGGCCGGACTGTGGGTCGGCGGCAACGTCACCCCCAACCGGATGGACACGATCGCGGCTCGGATCGACAACCGGCTCCAGATCTATCTCGGCGCCGTCGACGTGCTTCGCGGTGCCCGCGCCGGCTATCAGGGTCCCGACCAGACCGTCGTCCGCCTCGTGCAGAGCGGCCGCGTGCATCAGGGTGGCGAGCCGGCGCAGGTGGTCACCTGTCCTTGCTGTCATGCCCTCCTGGCCGTGCCGCAGGCGACCGCGGCCGGCGGGGGGCTAGGGGCGGGCGACCACTTGGTGCACGTCCCGCACGCGGGGGTCGGACGCCAGGTCCGTGCCTCGCTGCTCGCCGCTCCCGCGCGCGACGTGGAACTCGTTTCGGTCGGAACCGCGGCGCTCGGGGACGCATACGCGACGACGTTCACGCTTCGGGTCGCAGAGGGGGCGACGCTCACCGCCGAGGCGTTCGACGAGTGGTGGCACGCGGCGATCGCACCGGCCCTGCAACCCGGCGACCTGCTTTGCGCGCGACCGGCGCGCCCAGGCTACGCGCTGGTGCGGCGCGACGGCGTCGGCTCCGTCGTCACGGGCTTCGAGGTGCTGTGCCCGGATCCCGGTTGCGAGCTCAACCGCCGCGCCTGGGCCGAGAACGTACCCGTCCTGCGCTCGGCGACGCGGGCGGTGTCCGTGCCCGACCGCTCGTTCCGATCGGACGACCACGCTCCGCTGCCGACGCTCCCGGGATCGTGGCAGGACCCGCCGCTCCCGCTCGGGCGCATCTCGTCGCGGGTCTTCGGCCGGGTGCCAATCCCGGCGTGCACGGTCGACGAGCAGATCTACGCCCAGTGCCCCGGCCTGCTCGTGGCCACCGCCGACAAGTTCGCGCGACTGGCCTTCGAACCGCGGGCGGCGGGCATCTTCGGCAACGTCGAGCGGTACCATGCGATCGAGGGCTACTATCGGCCCGGCGGCTGGCAGCCCAACCAGGAGCAGACCTACCGGCCGGATCCCTCCGGCGGCCCGGGCGGCCGAGCTGCGCGGCACGTCGACGTCCCCGCCTTCGATCCGCCCGACCTCTTCATCCAGGACGAGCTCCACCTCATCGAGGGGCCGCTCGGCAGCATGGTCGGCCTGTACGAGAGTGCCGTCGAGGCGCTCGGCGCGGGTCGCGACGGCCGCCGCCCCAAGTACGTCGCGTCCACCGCCACCGTACGGCAGGCGGGACCGCAGGTGCGGGCCCTGTTCGATCGCGCCGTCGCGCAGTTCCCTCCGCCCGGACTGTCGGCGGACGACTCCTTCTTCGCCAGAACCACCGAACCCCACCCGCTGGACGAGGCCGGGGCGGGAAGGCTGTACGTGGGACTCGCGGCGCCCGGGAAGGGGGCGCAGACCCCGATCGTGCGCGTGTGGTCCAGCCTCCTGCAGTCGGCCGTCGCGAGCAGGCAGGCCCCGCCAGGGGAGGATCCCGATCGCCTTTGGACGTTGGCGGGATATTTCAACGCCGTGCGCGAGCTCGCCGGCGCCGCGACGCTCTACCGGCAGGACATTCCGGACCGGATGCGGCGGCGCTACGGTCCGGCCGCGCGCCAGACCGAGCCCGGCGGCTACATGGAGCTCTCGAGCCGCGTCGAGTCCGTCGAGCTTCCGGGAATGCTCGATGCCCTCGGCGCGCCGTTCGGGGTGGACGTTGTCTGCGCCACCTCGATGTTCGGCACCGGCGTCGACATAGACCGGCTCGGGCTGATGGTCGTCCACGGGCAGCCGAAGACGACGTCGAGCTACATCCAGGCGACCGGTCGGGTGGGGCGGCGGTCGGGAGCGTTGGTGGTGACGTTCATGCGGGCCTCCCGTCCTCGCGACCTCGATCACTACGAGTTCTTCTGCGGCTACCATCGGGCGATCTACCGGCACGTCGAGGCGATCACGGTTTCGCCCTTCGCGCCGAAGGCTCGCGACCGCTGCCTCGGTCCGCTCTCGGTGGCGCTGCTCCGACAGGCCGCGACGCTCGACGGTGCACCCGTCCACCCCGACTGGCGGGTCGAGCAGAGGCTCGCCGGACAGCGCTACCACAGCGAGGCGATGCGCATGGCCTCGCACCGACGGGACGGGGAGGTCCGGGCGATCGCGGGCATCCTCGAGCGTCGCGCCCAGGCGCAACCCGGCGACGTGCGTCCGCCGCCCGGAGTGACCACGGTCGAGATGGATGCCGAGCTGGATCGGTGGCAGATGCTCGCGCGACGGGCGAACACCCGGGATGATCTCGTGTACTCCGAGTCCGCCATGGTTCGCACGCCGGTGCGTGAGGTGGTGCTGGGTGATCCCCAGCACGCCGGCGCGGCGCTCGGGCAGGCCTTCGAGAACGCGCCGCAGAGCCTGCGCGCGATCGAGGAAACGACGACCTTCAGGATCTAGGTGGACATTGGCAGGGCAATCGATCCGACGTTCGCAGTTCATCACGACCTATGGGCCGGGAGCCATCCTGGAGAGTGTCGAGGGGCCGCGCATCATTCCGACGCTGGATGGCGCCGGCATATTCGACGACGCGGACCCGGACGATCACGAGATCGTAGAGAGCCGCCTCTCCGAGGGGCTGCTCGGCGGCGCCCGTATCGTCGCCGTGCCTTCGAACGCGGAACTCGGGGTCGAGGACAGCCGCGGGGTGTACCGGACCTCGCCTTTTCCGAAGTGGTCGCTGTGCGTCCGCCACTCCGTCCTTTACCGCAAGTCCGAGGGCGACGCGCGTACCTGTCCGCACTGCCCGCCGAGCGCCAACCACTTCGACGCCTGGCGGAAGGCGGGGGCCGAGAAGACGCGGTTCATACAGGTATGCCCGTCCGGACACATGCAGGACGTCGACTGGAACTACGTCGTCTCGTCGATGGGAGGACGATGCAACGGCGGGTGCCGCCCCGACTCCTTCCGCTGGGAGGGCGGCGGCGGTGCGTTGGGCTCGGTGCTGATCCGCTGCCCGAACTGTAGCCAGGCGGCCAATCT
>JAKONM010000081.1 GCA_022701925.1 Microbacteriaceae bacterium | reverse complement strand
ATGTCCACCGGCAGCGCCGGCACGGCGAGCACCGCCGCGACCGGCAGCGGGGTCTCGGCGCGCACGGCGGCGGCCAGGTCGGGCGGCGCCATCGGCCCCTCGTGCCCCTCCACGACGACGACCAGCTGCTGGGTGCCGCGCGGGCCGACCCCGGCCGCGGCGGCGCGCGAGGCCCCGGCGCGCTCGGCGGCCAGCTCGACGCCCACCGGGGTCACCACGCCGCGGTCGGTCACGACCACGTGGGGCAGCCGGCCCTCGATCCACAGGCGCCCGTGCTCGTCCAGGTGCCCGACGTCGCCGGTGCGGTGCCAGCGGTCGGCGCCGGAGCCGGCGCGGGAGGCGTGGTCGGTGCGCCAGAGCCGGTCGTAGCCCGCCAGCATGTGCGGGGCCCGCACCTGCACCTCGCCCGTCACGCCGGGCGCCCGGGACGGCTCGCCCGTCGCGGACCCGTCCTCGTCCAGCGGGGCGATGCGCACCTCCGCGTTCGCCGTCGGCACGCCGACGCAGACGCCCTCCCCCGGCCCGACCTCGTGCACCTGCTGCCGGGTCACGTCGGCGACGAGCAGGCTCTCGGTCATGCCGTACGGGGTCCGGATGCTGGCACCGGGCAGCACGACCTGCGCCGCGCCGAGCAGGCGCGGCCCCACCGGTGCGCCCACCGACAGCACCAGCCGCACCCCGTCGAACACGCGGTCGCCCGCGGTGGCGACGACGTTCGTCAGCGCGGCGGGCGACAGGAACACGGTGTCGGCGCCGATGGCGTCGATCGCGTCCCCCAGCTTCGCCGCCGTGAGCGTCGCGGGCCGGGTGACGTCCATGTCGGGCACCGCGGTGCGGCAGCCGAAGCCGGGGCCGAGCAGGGCGAAGGGCGCGAAGCCCGCGATCAGGCCGGTGTCGGGCCCCAGCGCGTACTGCGACACCAGGGCGTCGCGCACCCCGGCCAGGCGGGCCTGCGTGTAGCGCACGCCCTTCGCGGGGCCGGTGGACCCGGAGGTGAAGAGCACGGCGGCGGGCTCGTCGGGCCCCGGCTCGGGCGGCAGCGCCACGCCTCGGCCGAGGCGCGCGAGCTCGGGCAGCGTGTGCCGCACGCCGAGCGCGAGGCGCGCGGCAGCGGTCATGGCGGTCGGCGCGATGCGCACCCCGGGCCAGCCCAGCGCCCGGGCGGCGGCGAGCGCGCGCGGGACACCGATCACCCAGTCCGGCCGCGCGCCGCGCACCGCGCGGGTCAGCCCCTTCACGCCGAGGCCCGCGTCGGCCACCACCACGACGGCGCCGATGCGCAGGCAGGCGTAGAGGGCGGCGGTGAGGTCGGGGCCGGGCGGCACCAGCAGCGAGACCCGCTGCCCGGGCCGCACGCCGACGGCGAGCAGGCCCGCGGCCACCTCGTGCATCCGGGTCGCCAGCAGCCGCCACGAGACGGTGCGGGACGCGTCGCCGTGCAGCTCGACCAGCGCGGGGCCGTCGTCCTGCGCCCGCGCGTCGAGCTCGGACCACATCGGCCGGTAGGCCGCGGTGGAGGCGGGCTCCTCCGGAGCGCCTCGCGCGGGCGTGGGAGAGGCCGCCCAGTCGAGCACGGTCCCGGCCACGTCGGCGTCCTGCGGCAGCAGGTGGCCGGCACCCTCGAAGCGGTGCACGGCGGCGTGCGGCAGCCGGCCGACGAGGTCGTGCAGGTACCGCTCCTGGAACACGGGGTCGCGCGGGCCCCACAGCAGCAGCGCGGGCACGTCGAGCTTCCGCAGCCCCTCGGCGATCGCGTCGATCGCGGGGCGACTGACGTGGTCGTCGGCGGCCGGGATGTCGGCGACGAAGTCCCGAATGCCCGCCCGGCGCTCCGCCTTCAGGTACGGCGCGCGGAAGGCCGCCTTGACCGGGGCCTCGATCGCGGGGTGCGCGATGCCCAGGGTGGTGTCGAGGAAGGCGGTGGTGTGCTCGGTGCCGCCGGACGCCGCCGCCAGGGCCAGGCGCAGGGCGGGCGGCAGCGCCGCGTGGCCGTCGACCGCCGTGTTCGTGAGCACGAGGCCGGCGAGCGCCTCCCGGTGCTGCAGCGCCCAGCCGGAGACGACGACGCCGCCCCAGTCGTGCCCGAGGGCGACGACCGGGCCGTCGAGGCCGAGCGCATCGGTCAGCGCGCCCAGGTCCTGGACACGATCAGCGAGGTGCCGCACGACGCCGGTGCGCTCCGAGAAGCCCATCTCCAGCTGGTCCACCGCCACGACCCGCCACGCGGGCAGCCCGTCGGCGGCCCGGCGCAGCGACTCCGCCAGCAGGTCGCGCCACAGGTAGCCCCACGTGGGGTTGCCGTGCACCGCGAGGACCGTGCCGACCGGCGTGCGCCCGACCGCGGCCAGCGAGGCGGCGGTGTCGAGCACGTGGTGCACGACCTCGCGGCCGGTCGCCGCGTCGGCGACCGGCACCAGCCGCGACCAGGCGGGATCGAGGCCCGGCAGGTCGGCCGGTGGGAACGCCGCGGCGGTCCCGGTGGACGCGTGCTCCCGGCTCACCAGGCCAGTTCGAGCATCGAGGTGTTGATGCCGCTGCCGACGCCGCACAGCAGCACGCGCTCGCCGCGGGCCAGCTTCTTCGACTCCTGCGCCAGCGTGATCGGGATGGAGGCGGAGCCCACGTTGCCGAGCGTCGGGTAGGTCACCGGCACGCGCTCGGGGTCGATGTCCGCCGCCTTGACGAACGCCGCCGTGTGGGCGCTGGACACCTGATGCATGATGTAGCGGTCCATGTCGGACCAGTTCCAATCGCGCTTCGCCTCGTTCCAGGCGGCGGTGACCAGCTCCATGCCGCGCTTCAGCAGCGACTTCGTGTCGGTGAACATGCCGTCCACCGTCGCGACGCACAGGTCGTTGTACTCCGTGGCGGCGCGCGTGACGCCGCCGACCACGCGGTGGCCCTCGGGGTGCAGGTCGGCGCGGCCCAGCACGGCGGCCGCGGCGCCGGAGCCCAGCGTCAGGCTGGCGAACTCGTTCATGAAGTCGGCCCGCTGCAGGTCGTCGCGCGACAGGCGCTCCATCGTGGAGCTGTGGATGCGGTCCACGTCCTCGCCGTCGATGACGATCGCGTAGTCGACCTGACCCGCGTCGATCAGGCCGGCCGCCAGGTTCATGCCGTTGACGAAGCCCAGGCAGGCGTTCGAGATGTCGAAGTTGATCGCCGACGACGGCAGGCCGAGCCCGTGGTGCAGCTTCGTGGCCACGCTGGGCTCGATGTGCTCCTTGGTGATGGAGGTGTTGATCAGCAGGCCCACGGCGCCGGGCGCGATGCCCGCCTCGCGCAGCGCCGTCTCGCCCGCCTCGACGGCGGCCTCGTGCGACGAGGACTCGGTGCCCCAGTTGCGGCGCTCGATGACGCCGGCCACGCGCTCGAGCAGCCCGCTGGGCAGGCGCAGGCGCTTCAGGATCGGCTCGAGGCGGTGCTCGATGTCGACCGACGTGGTGACGAGCGGCGCGAGCACGCTGGAGATCGAGAGGAGGGAGACGTTTCGATACGTCGAGGTGGCGTTGCCGTTCACGTCGCGGGGACTCCAAATCACGAAGAACACCCGTGTCCTGTTCCGGGCACGGGTGGGCAGACGCCCATTGTGCCCGACCCGCGGCGCGAGGGGGCTGCTCCTCGGCGGAACCGCAGGTCTCCTGGGAGGGGTCTGCCAGGATCACGGGATGGTGATCGACTTCGCGCGGTCCGACCGGTCGACGCTCGGCCTGGAGTGGGAGCTGCAGGTCGTGGACCGCACGACCGGCGACCTGGTCGGCGCGGCGCCGACGGTGCTGGAGCAGGCGCGACCCGACGACTCCGACGGCAAGGAGCGCCTGACCAGCGAGCTGTTCACCAACACGGTCGAGGTCGTGTCGGGCGTGCACCGCACGGTCGCCGGCGCCGTGGACGACCTGCGCGGCACGATCGACGCGGTCCGCGAGGTCACCGACCCGATGGGGCTCGAGGTGATCTGCGCCGGCACGCACCCCTTCGCGCGCTGGCAGGACCAGGAGGTGACGCCGAAGGAGCGCTACGTCACCCTGCTGGACCGCACCGGCGTCGTGGGTCGGCAGCTGCTGATCTGGGGCCTGCACATGCACGTCGGCATCGACGAGCCGCGCAAGGCGCTGCCCGTGGTCGAGGCGCTGCTGCCGTACTACGCGCACCTGCAGGCCCTGTCGGCCAGCAGCCCCTTCGCCTTCGGGGAGGCCACCGGCTACGCCTCCAACCGCGCGATGCTCTTCCAGCAGCTGCCGACCGCCGGGCTCCCCCCGCGGCTCGACACCTGGCAGGAGTACGAGGCCGCGGTCGACGACCTGATGAAGGTCGGCGTGATCGACCACTGGGACGAGGTGCGCTGGGACGTGCGGCCCAGCGCCAAGTGGGGCACCGTCGAGACCCGCGTCTGCGACGGGCCGCCGACGGCCATGGAGGTCGGCGCCTTCGCGGCGCTGGTGCAATGCCTGGTCGACGACTTCTCGCAGCGGCTCGACGACGGCGACGACCTGCCGACGCTGCAGAGCGTCTACGTGCGGGAGAACAAGTGGCGCGCCGCCCGCTACGGCATGGACGCCGTGGCGATCGTCGACCGCGACGGCACCGAGCGGCCGGTCGTCGACGAGGTGCGCGCGCTGGTGTCGCGCCTGGAGCCGGTGGCCGAGCGCCTCGGGTGCTCGGCCGAGCTGCAGGACGTGCTCGGCGTCATCGAGGTCGGCGTGTCCGCCGAGCGGCAGGCGCGCGCCTCCGCCGCAGCCGGCGGCGACCTGGGCGCCGTGGTCCCGGCCCTCATCCGCGAGATGCGCACGGGCCGCCCGCAGGCCTGATCGACGAGCAGGAGGAAGCGATGCCCGACGAGGTGCTGCCCGGAGCGGAGCCGAACCTGGAGGCGATGGCGCGGCGGCGCCGGGCCATGGCGGACGGCGACGACGCCGCGGCCGAGGCGGAGTTCTCCCCCGCCTTCATCGACCACGACCCCGCCGACGGTCAACCGCCCGGCGCCGCCGGCCTCGCCTGGTACTGGGCGGGGTTCGAGCGGTCGTTCTCCGACGTGCGGCGCGAGGTGGAGCACACCGTGGCGACGCCGGAGCACGTGGTGACGGTGACGCGGCTGTCCGGCACCCACACCGGCGAGTACCTGGGGCACGCGCCGACCGGGCGGCGGTTCTCGGTGCGCACCGTGCAGCTGATGCGGTTCGAGGAGGGGGTCGTCGTCGAGCGCTGGGGCTCCTCCGACCAGCTGGGCCTGCTGCAGCAGCTCGGCCTGGCCTGACGCCCGGCGTCCGGCGCCCGGCGTCCGGCGCCCGGCGTCCGGCGCCCGGGTCAGGCGTTGCGGGCGTCGCGCCAGGCCAGCCAGCGCGCGATCGAGTCCCAGTCGAGGTCGGGCCCTGTCACGCCCAGCGTGAACAGGCGGACGCCGCCGTCGAGCAGCGCCTGCGCCTTCGCGTCGTCGGCGCCCCGCAGCTCGTTGCCGATCTCGATCTCCGCCACGTCGCGCCCCACCTCGGCGGCGTGCCGCTGCAGCACCTCCAGCTTGTGCGGCAGCGCGTCCGGCGCGACGAAGCTGTGCCAGACGTCGGCGTGCTCCGCGACCAGCCGCAGGGTCTTCCGCTCCCCCGCCCCGCCGATCAGGATCGGGATGCGACGGACGGGCGGCGGGTTGAGCCGGGTCCAGCGGTCGCGGATCACGGGCAGGTCGCGGGCCAGGTCGTCCAGCCGCGACCCGACCGTGCCGAACTCGTAGCCGTACTCGTCGTAGTCGCGCTGCGCCCATCCGGAGCCCGTGCCGAACACGAAGCGGCCGCCCGACACGTGGTCGATCGTCCGCGCCATGTCGGCCTGCAGGTTCGGGTTGCGGTACGAGTTGCAGTTGACGAGCGGGCCGAGCTCGATGCGGTCCGTCGCCTCCGCCCACTGCGCCAGCTGCGTCCAGGCCTCGAAGTGCGTGCCCTCCGGGTCGCCGGACAGCGGGAAGAAGTGGTCCCAGTTCAGCAGCAGGTCGGCGCCCATCTGCTCGATGCGCACCGCCGCGTCGCGCAGGGCGGCCAGCGGCAGGTGCTGCGGCGCCAGCTGCACCGCG
The DNA here is from genome assembly GCA_022701925.1 of Microbacteriaceae bacterium. GTDB lineage: Bacteria > Actinomycetota > Actinomycetes > Actinomycetales > Microbacteriaceae > Amnibacterium. The sequence goes on along the minus strand of JAKONM010000081.1, from coordinate 7,546 downwards.
ATGCGGACGGGACGGTCGTCGGGGCGGAAGGCGGCGCTGCTCATGCCGCGAGTCTGCTCCTCCGCCGCCGGGTCCGCATCGGGCAGCCACCAGGGATCGCACGGGCGGCACCGCGTAGGCATGGCGTGCACCGCTCGTCGCGGTGCGCGGATCATGAAGGAGACACCACCATGGCGACCGACAGCGAAGAGCAGGCCCGGACGAACCTCGAGGCGCAGGGGCGTCTGGGCGAGATCGTCGCCGCCGGCGAGTACGACCGCCTCACCGAGGTGCTGGCCGACGGCCTGGTCGACCACGACCCGGCTCCCGGCCAGTCGGACGGCCCCGAGGGCATCGGCGAGTTCTGGACGACCTTCAAGACCGCGTTCCCCGACGTGGCGCTCGAGCCGGTGCAGGTGATCGCGTCGGAGGACTTCGTCACCGCGATCCTCGACGTCACGGGCACGCACCGGGGCGACTTCCAGGGCCACCCGGCGACCGGGAAGTCCTTCAGAGTCCGCGGCATCCAGGTCGGGAAGTTCCGCGACGGCAAGATGACCGACCGCTGGGGCGCCACCGACACGGCGGGCATCCTGGAGCAGCTCGGGCTCGGCTGACCGCCCGGCCCGGGTCCCCCGCGGACCCGGGCCTCAGGCCGGTGCCGCCCGCCCGCGTCGCACCGTCAGGAACAGCCGGTGCGTCGTGATCACCACCGCCAGCCAGGCCGCGCCCAGCACCCAGGCCGCGACCACGTCGGTGAGCCAGTGGTGGCCCAGGTAGATGCGCGACAGCCCGATGCCGACGGCGTAGACCGCGGCGACGGCGATCGTCGTCACCCGGCCGGCGGTCGTGCGACGGCGCAGCAGCAGCACGTAGGCGACGGCGCCCGCGATGACGATCGCGTTCAGCGAGTGGCCGGAGGGGAACGAGGGCGAGTACTCGTAGGGCGGCACGGCGTCGGCCAGCGGCGGGCGCGAGCGGCCGAAGAGGTCCTTGCCGACCACCGTCATCAGCAGCGAGCCGAGCGCCGCGGGCACGATCACCAGCGCGGGCGTCCAGGAGCGGCGGGCGACCACCAGCGCCGCGGTCACCAGCAGGGTCAGCACCGGGGCGATCACGGTGCCCCCGACGAAGGTGAAGCCGGTGACCACGGCGTCGGGCACGGGGCTCCGCAGCTCGAGGGCCAGCCGCAGGGCCGGCTGGTCGAGCAGCGCGAGGTCGCCGTCCTCCCGCACGCCCTCGTAGACCTCGCCGAACGCCCACGCCGCCGTCGCGAACACCGCGGCGCCGATGACGAGCGGCAGCAGGTAGGCACCGTAGGGGCCGAGCAGGACCGCGAGCCACCGCGCCGCCCGCACCAGCGGCCGGGACCACGCCGGCCAGCGGGTCAGGTCGAGCCGACCGATGCGGTGGTCTGGGTCCTCGTGCGGCAGGACGGGCCGTGCCGGACTGCTCACGCGCACGGCCGCGGGAGCGGGGACGGGATCGCGGTCGCGCATCCGCCCGACGGTAGGGCCGCGGGCTGGAGGGTCGCCCGATGCGGCCGCCCGCGGGTCACCTCTGGCCCGAGATCCTCCGCGGCGCGATGCGCACGATGACGCGTTCCATCGAGTTCCCGCCGAAGCCCGGGTAGGGCCGACCCAGGTACTTCTGCGAGAGCTCTGGGCCCACGCCTGCCGGTTCCGGCGCGACGCGGAGCGGCGTGACGGCCGTGCGGGTGGGGACGATGTGCTCCCGGGCACCGTCGGTCGTCGTCTCGACCACCTCGCCCCGGATCTGCACGTAGGCGGACGGGTTCGCCGGGTCCGACACGGCCACCGCGACCCGCGGGTCGCGCGCCACGTTGCGCAGCTTCTGGAAGCCGGCGACCGTGTTGATCACCACGTGCTCGCCGTCGGTGTCCACCCACACCTGGGTCAGCTGCGGCGACCCGTCCGGCATCGTGGTGGCGAGGTAGCAGGTGCTCGGCGCGCGCAGCAGCGCGAGCACGTCCTCCGGGATGTCCATGGCGCCGACGCTATGCCCGGCCCCTGGAGGCCGCCGGGGTCAGCGCCCCAGCAGCTTCTGCAGCTGGTCCATGTCGGCCTCGGACGTCGAGCCCTTGCCGCCGCCCAGGCCGAAGCCGGCGCCGCCGCCCCCGGTGCCCGCCGCCTTCGCCGGCACGCCCTCCGCGAGCGCCTTGTTCTCCGCCGCGCGCTTGGCGGGGTTGCCCGACTTGGAGCCCTGCTTCTTCTTGACCTGGGGCTTGCGGCCGCCGCCGTAGCCGACCGGACCCATGCCGGGGATCTGGGGCACCCCGCCGCGGGCGACGGTCTTCATCATCTTCGCGGCCTGGTCGAACCGCTGCACCAGCTGGTTCACGTCGGTGACGGTCATGCCGGAGCCGCGGGCGATGCGCAGCCGGCGCGAGCCGTTCAGGATCTTCGGGGTGCGGCGCTCCTGCGGCGTCATGGACTGGATGATCGCTTCGGTGCGCACGATCTCGCGCTCGTCGAAGTTGTCGAGCTGCTCGCGCATCTGGCGGGCGCCGGGCAGCATGCCGATCATCTTCATCAGCCCGCCCTTGTTGCGGAGCTGCTGCATCTGCTTCAGGAAGTCGTCCAGCGTGAAGTCGCCCTCGGCGATCTTCTCCGCCATCTGGAGCGCCTCGCGCTCGTCGAACGCCTCCTGCGCCTGCTCGATCAGGCTGAGGATGTCGCCCAGGTCCAGGATGCGGCTGGCCATGCGGTCCGGGTGGAACGGCTCGAAGTCCGTGAGCTTCTCGCCCGTGGAGGCGAAGACGATCGGGCGGCCGGTGACGCTCGCCACCGACAGCGCGGCGCCGCCGCGCGCGTCGCCGTCCAGCTTCGTCAGCACGACGCCGGTGAAGTCGACGCCGTCCTGGAAGGCCTTGGCGGTGGCGACCGCGTCCTGACCGATCATCGCGTCGATGACGAACAGCACCTCGTCGGGGTCCGTCGCCTTCCGGATGTTCGCGGCCTGCTTCATCAGGTCGGCGTCGACGCCCAGGCGGCCGGCGGTGTCGATCACGACGACGTCGTGCTGCTTGTCGCGGGCGTAGCGGATCGCGTCCTTCGACACCCGCACCGGGTCGCCGCGGCCGTTGCCGGGCTCCGGAGCGAAGACGGTGGCGCCCGCCTGCTCGCCGACCACCTGCAGCTGCTGCACGGCGTTCGGGCGCTGCAGGTCGCACGCGACCAGCAGCGGCGTGTGGCCCTCCTTCTGCAGCCACATCGCGAGCTTGCCCGCGAGCGTCGTCTTGCCGGCGCCCTGCAGGCCCGCGAGCATGATCACGGTCGGGGGCTGCTTCGCGAACTCCAGGCGCCGGGTCTCGCCCCCGAGGATGCCGATCAGCTCCTCGTTGACGATCTGCACCACCTGCTGGGCGGGGTTCAGCGCCTTGTTCACCTCCGCGCCGAGCGCGCGCTCGCGCACGCGGCCGGTGAACGCCTTGACGACGTCGAGGTTGACGTCGGCGTCCAGCAGCGCGCGGCGGATCTCGCGGACGGTGCCGTCCACGTCGCTGGCGGTGAGGACGCCCTTGCTGCGCAAATTGGCGAGCGCGGCGGTGAGCCGATCCGAGAGGGATCCGAAGGTGGCCATAGGGCCTGGATCCTACCCGCGCCCCGTCGACGGCGGCGGGCGATCGCGCCCCCGGCCGATCGTCGGAGGGGGTGACGGTCGACGGGACCGAGGGGCCGGTGGAGGGCGCCGGACGCACGACCTCCGTCGTCCTGCTCCGGTCAGCCGGGCAGGGCGGCCAGCAGGGCGCGCTCGTCGTCGTCGGCCAGGCCGGCGCCGTGCGGGTGCTCGGGCTGCCGCTCCTCCCAGGCCAGGGCGTCGCGGAGGGTGTCGGCCAGGGGCCGGAGGCGCAGGCCGGCCGCCTTCGCGCGCGACCCGTCGCGGGCGGCGAAGCCCTGCCAGCCCGGATCCGTCAGCCACAGCGGCAGGCTGCGCGGGCCCGCCCACTCCTGCACGCCCTGCTCGGCCAGCCACGTCTCCGGTGCCGGCACGGCGTGCCCCCGCCCGGCGACCCGCTGCGCGACGGCGAGGTGCTCGCCGAGCGGCAGCGCCTGCCCCACCGCGTCGAAGGCGCCGCCGACGCCGCGCTCCGCGCAGTCGAGCAGCCAGGCGACCAGGTCGCGCACGTCGATCAGCTGGGTCCAGCGGTCCGCCGCGTCGGGCACGAGCACGGCGCCGTCCTCCCCGGCCGGGTGGGCGAAGCGCCACGGCCACCACCCTGCGCGGCCGCTGCCGTCGCCCGGCCCGCCGATCAGGCCGGCGCGGGCGAGCAGGGCGCGGCCGCCGAAGGCCTGCAGCACCGCACGCTCGCAGGCGACCTTGCCCTTCCCGTAGGCGTCGCCGGGGTCGGCGGCCGCCTCGCCGGGGTCGAGCAGGGCGGCGTCCTCGTCCCGCCCCGGCCGCGCGTGGTCGGCGTAGACGTTGCCGGTCGAGACGAGCAGGCATCGGTCGGCGTCGAGCGCGGCCACCGCCCGGCGCACGTGCGCCGGGTCGCGGGCGACGTCGATCACCGCGTCCCAGCGGCCGGGCACGCCCTCGTAGGCGTCCTCGGCGTCGCGGTCGGCCCGGACCAGGCGGGCGCCGTCCGGCACCGGTGCGCTCCCCCGCGCCAGGCAGGTCACCTCGTGCCCGCGTCGCACCGCCTCCGTCGCGATCGCGCCGCCCACCCACGCCGTGCCGCCCAGCACCAGGATCCGCATGCCGCCGATCCTGGCCGCTGCAGCGGGCGCGGTCTCCGGGTTCCGCCGAGGGCAGCGTGCCGCCCCGCGCGAGACGGAGGACTCCGCGCCGGACGGATGACCAGCGGACGGTCGGCGTCCTCCGTCGTCCTCCGTCGCGCGCACGGCTTCCTCCGCTCCGCGCATCACGTCCCGCCGGACGACGGATCAGGAGCCGGACGACGGATCAGGAGCCGGTGCTGGCCGGCCGGATCCGCACCGGCTCCGTCGTTCGGCCGGCGGCGGGGTGCGCGCGACTAGCGTCGGGGCCCGTGGATGCGATCCCGCTCGGCGACTCCGGCCTGTCCGTCTCCCGCATCGTGGTCGGCGCGGCCCGCGAGCCCGTGCCGGTGGCCCGCGGCGTGCAGCTGCTGCACGAGGCCTGGGACCTGGGCGTCCGCGGCGTCGACGTCACCGACGGCGCCCGGGCCCGCGAGACCGCGGCGCAGTCGTTCCTGGACGACCGGCAGCCCGAGGACGCGGTGCTGATGGCCGCCGTCGGCGTGCCGGTCGACCCGGAGCGCGGCAGCGACCTCTCCCCCTCCCGCACCGAGCGCGGCGTCGCCGGGCGCGCCCAGCGGCTGGGCCGCCTGGACGCCGTGTGGCTGCGGGGCACCGACGCCGACACCCCGGCCGAGGCCACGGTCACGGCGCTCGCCGCGGCGATGGATGAGGGCACCATCCGGGCATGGGGCGCCGGCGAGGCGGACGTGCGCGTGCTGGAGTCCTGGCTGCTGGCGGCGGACCGCGCCGGGCTGCCCCGACCGGCCTTCGCCCGCACGCGCTGGAACCTGCTGGAGCGGGAGGCGGAGGAGGACCTGCTGGCGCTGGCCTTCGGCGAGGACGTCGCGGTGCTGCCCGTCGGCGTCTACGCGTCCGGTCGCCTGGGCGACCGCCACATCGCCGCGGCGGACGAGGCCGAGCGCGCGGTCGCGAAGGGCGCCGCGCGCACCGTCCCGGAGGAGCCGCGGCTGGAGCCGCTGCTGGTGCTGCGCGACCTCGCCCGCGAGCGCGGCGTGAGCACCGGCGCGCTCGCGCTGGCGTGGCTGCTGGCGCACCCCGCGAACCCGGCGCCCGTCGTCCCCGCGGTGCCCGGACCCGGCTGGGACGCCGTGCCCGAGGCGCTCGAGGCCGCCCGCGAGCTGGACGAGGAGGCGTGGTCGCGCATCGACGAGCTGTTCACGCTCGAGCCCTGACCTCCGCCTCCACGCGGTCCAGCGGGTAGTCGGCCAGCTTCGACCTGAGGCCCCCGGCCACGATGCGTGCCGCCTGCGACTGCGGCTTCCGTTCCGCCTGGTCCGCCACGCGCTCCCCGAAGTCGCGGGCCAGGTCGCCCCGCGGGTGCGCCCCGAGCACCTCGGCCAGCAGCTCCCGCGGCAGCTCGTCCGCCCGGGCGCCCGAGATGTCGAGGCCCGTGGCGATCTCCAGCAGATGGCCCTCCACGTCGAGCGCGGGGTCCACCTCCGGCCAGTTGTGGCGCTCGATCACCTCGACCAGGCGCTGCTGCTGCGACGCCGGCCAGCCCGCGCCGGCGCCGAACACGGCGGCGACGTGGCCGCCCGCGGTCTCGTAGGGCGCGCCCACGGCGTCGAACTCCTCCGCGAGCCCCAGGTCGTGCAGCAGGGCGGCCACCGCCAGCAGCTCGCGGTCGGGGTCGAGCCCCCGCTGCGCCGCGAACGCCGCCGCCCAGCACCAGCTGCGGACGCTGTGGGCGGCGAGCGACGGAGTCAGGTACCGCCGGGCGAGGTCGTGCGCGCTGCGCACGGGTGCGGAGTCGGGCAGGGCCAGGTCGTCCAGGTGCACGACGCCATCCTGCCGAGCCGCGGCGAGCGGCGTCGTCAGCGAGCGGTCGGCGGGGCTGCGGGAGGGTGTGCCCATGCCGGTGATCCTGCCCTTCGACGACGAGCTGCCCCGGGTCGACCCCACCGCCTTCGCCGCCCAGACCGCGGTCCTGATCGGCCGCGTGCAGGTGCACGCCGACGCGGTCGTGATGTTCGGGGCGGTGCTGCGCGGCGACCGGGACGAGATCGTGCTGGGCGCGGGCAGCAACTGCCAGGACAACGCGGTGGTCCACGCCGACCCCGGCTCGCCCGCCCGCATCGGCGCGGGCGTCAGCGTGGGGCACGGCGCCGTCGTGCACGGCTGCACCATCGGCGACGACTGCCTGATCGGCATGAACGCCACCGTGCTGAACGGCGCGGTCATCGGCGCGGGGTCCCTGGTCGCCGGCGGCGCGGTGGTGCTGGAGGGCACCGAGGTGCCGCCGGGCTCGCTGGTCGCCGGGGTGCCCGCGAAGGTGCGCCGGGCGCTCACCGCGGAGGAGCAGCAGCGCATCCGTGAGAACGCGCAGACCTACCGCGACCTGGCCGCCTCCTACCGCCCCTGATCCGCGAGAGCGGGCGGGACCGGGAGGGTCAGCCCACGAGGCCCTGCGCGAAGACGCTGGGCGTGAAGCCGGTGAGGTCCTGGATGCGCTCGCCCTGGCCGATCAGCTTGATCGGGATGCCGGTCTCGTCCTGCACCCGCAGCACGAAGCCGCCCTTCGCGCTGCCGTCCAGCTTGGTGATGACGAGCCCGGTCACCCCCGCCGACTCGATGAAGGCCTGCGCCTGCAGCACCCCGTTCTGCCCGGTGGTCGCGTCGAGCACCAGCAGCACCTCGGCGATCGGCGACTGCTTCTCGACGACGCGCTTGATCTTGCCCAGCTCGTCCATCAGCCCGCCCTTGGTGTGCAGCCGGCCGGCGGTGTCGATCAGCACGGCGCCGACGTCGGCGGCCTTGCCGACCTTGACCGCCTCGAAGGCGACCGAGGCGGGGTCCCCGCCCTC
>JAKONM010000037.1 GCA_022701925.1 Microbacteriaceae bacterium | reverse complement strand
CGCGTACCGGCGGCGGCTCGAGGCCTTCGGCGTCGACGCGACCGGGGTCCGCACCGTGCCGGGACCGACCGGCCGGGCGTTCATCGCCGTCGACGGCGCCGGGGAGAACACGATCATCGTCTCCGCGGGGGCGAACGCCGGGGTCGGGGAGGACGAGGTCGCAGCCCTGGACGCGCGCCCCGGCGACGTGGTGCTGCTGCAGCTGGAGGTCGACCTCGACGTCGTCGCTGCGGCCGCCCGTCGCGCGCACGACGCCGGAGCGCGCGTGGTGCTGAACGTCGCGCCGTACGCCGCGCTGCCGCCCGAGGTGCTGGCGCTCGCCGAGCCCGTGGTCGCCAACGCCGAGGAGGCGGCGCAGCTGGGGGCGGCCCCGCCCGAGCTGCTGGTGACCCGCGGCGGCGACGGCTCCGCGTGGGGGTCGCTGCGGATCCCGGCCGCCGCCGCCGGCACGGTGGTCGACACCACCGGGGCGGGGGACACCTACTGCGGGGCGCTCGCCGCGGCGCTGGCCGAGAGGAGGTCCCGCGAGGAGGCGATGCGGGCGGCGTCGACCGCCGCAGCCGCCTCGGTGGGGTGGGCCGGCGCGCAGCCGCCTCAGCCCCGCTGACCCGGCCGCGCGGGCGCCCGCGGCTCAGCCGCGGATGCTCCGCAGCAGCACCGCGGTGCGCAGCGCTGCTGCCGCCGCCTCGACGCCCTTGTCCTCCTTGGAGCCCGGCAGGCCGGCGCGGTCGAGGCCCTGCTGCTCGTCGTCCAGCGTCAGCACGCCGAAGCCCACCGGCTTGCCGGTGTCGAGGGCCACGCGGGTCAGGCCGTCTGTCGCCGCGCTCGAGACGTACTCGAAGTGCGGGGTGCCGCCGCGGATGATCACGCCGAGGGCCACGGCCGCGTCGGCGCCGGCCTCCAGCGCGGCCTTCGCCACGACCGGCAGCTCGAAGCTGCCGGGCACGGGGTGCTCCACCACGGTCGCACCCGCCTCCTCGAGGAAGCGGCGCGCACCCGCCAGCAGCCCCTCCGCGATCCTCGTGTGCCAGGTGCCGTGCACGATCGCGACGGTGAAGCCCGTCCCGTCGACCCGCTGCTCGTCCGGCCTGCCCTCGCCGCTCATCCCGCTCTCCGTCCCTCAGTGGTGCGACGGACCGCGCGCGGCCCGTCGATCAGGTGCCCCATGCGCTCCTGCTTGGTGGCCAGGTAGCGCTCGTTCGTCGGCACGACGCCGACGACCAGCGGGACGCGCTCCACCACGTCCACCCCGTGCTCCTCCAGCTGGGCGATCTTGTCGGGGTTGTTGGTCAGCAGGCGCACGCCCGTGAGCCCCAGGTCCTCCAGGATCGCCGCGGCCGCGCCGTACTCGCGAGCGTCGGCGGGCAGCCCGAGGGCCAGGTTCGCGTCCAGCGTGTCCAGTCCGTCCTCCTGCAGCCGGTACGCCCGCAGCTTCTCGACCAGGCCGATGCCGCGCCCCTCGTGGCCGCGCAGGTACACGACCGCGCCGCCCTCGCGCTGCACGGTCGCCAGCGCGGCGTCGAGCTGCGGGCCGCACTCGCACTGCAGGGACCCGAACGCCTCGCCGGTCAGGCACTCGGAGTGCACCCGCACGGCCGGCACGGGGGCGTCGCCGTCGGCCACCAGCGCGACGTGCTCGTCGCCCGTGAGCAGGTCGCGGTAGGCGCGGGCGCGGAAGACGCCGTGCACCGTCCGCAGGTCCGTCTCCACCTCGAAGCGCACGCGGGGTCCCGGCACGGGCACGGTGATCGCCGCCTCGTCGCAGGCGAGGGGGTGCTCGTCCAGGTGCCGGACGATCGCCGCGACGGTCGTCACCGGCACGCCGTCGCGCTCGCCGAGCTCGAGCAGCTGCGGCAGGCGCGCCATCGTGCCGTCCGGCATCGCGATCTCGCTGATCGCGGCGACGGGGACGAGTCCCGCCAGCTTCATCAGGTCCACGGCCGCCTCGGTGTGCCCGGCGCGCTGCCGCACGCCGCCGTCGACGGCCCGCAGCGGCAGGATGTGCCCGGGACGGCTGACCACGGCCGGTGTCGCGTCGCTGCGGGCGAGCACGTTCAACGTGTGCGCGCGATCGGCGGCGCTGATGCCGGTGGCGTCGCGGTCGGCCGCGTCGACGCTGACCGTGTAGGCGGTGCCGCGCGGGTCCTGGTTGTCGCGCACCATCAGCGGCAGGTCCAGGCGGTCCGCGATCTCGTTCGTCATCGGCGCGCAGATGAAGCCGCTCGAGTTGTTGACGATCCAGGCGATGGACCGCGGCGTCGCCAGGGCGGCCGAGACGATCGCATCGCCTTCGTTCTCGCGGCCCTCGTCGTCCGCCACGATGACCACGCGCCCTCCGCGCAGCGCCTCCAGGACGTCGTCGACCTCGCTCAGCGGCATCAGGCCACCCCTTCCTCGGTGCGCTGGAACGCCAGCATCCGCTGGACGTGCCGCGCCAGCACGTCCGTCTCCAGGTTCACGCGGTCCCGCGGCTGCGCGGCGCCCAGGGTCGTCGCCGCCAGGGTCTCCGGGATCAGGCTGACCTCGAACCAGTGCCCGCCCCCGTCCTCGCCGACGGAGGAGACCGTGAGGGAGGTGCCGGCCACGGCGATGGAGCCCTTGTCGACCACGAGCGGGGCGAGGTCCTGCGGCAGCGAGACCCGCACGACCCGCCAGGCGCCCTCGTCGCGCACCTGCAGCACCGTGCCGACGCCGTCGACGTGCCCCTGCACGATGTGACCGCCGAGCCGGTCGCCGACCCGGGCCGCGCGCTCCAGGTTCACCTCGTCGCCCTCGCCGAGGTCCGCGATCGCCGAGACGGCCAGGGTCTGCCCCATCACGTCGACGGTGAAGGCGTCCGGCTGCTGCGCGACGACGGTCAGGCAGACGCCGGAGACGGCGATCGAGTCGCCGTGGCCCGCGTCGGAGGCGACCAGCGGGCCCCGCACGGTCAGCCGCGCGCCGCCGTCGGCGGTCCGCTCCCAGCCGACGATGCGGCCGCGCTCCTCGATCAGTCCGGTGAACACGTCATTCCTCCTGGTCCTGCGCCCGCGGGCGCGCGACGACGAGCAGGTCGCGGCCGAGCGCGCGCACCTCGCGCACCTCGAGCCGGCGCTGCCCA
>JAKONM010000225.1 GCA_022701925.1 Microbacteriaceae bacterium | reverse complement strand
CGCCTGACCCCCCCCGGGCCCGGCCGGCGCAGCCGGCCGGGCCCGGGTCAGCCGAGGCCGCCGACCTCGTCGCGCCGGCGCAGGAAGGGCAGCCGGAGGCGATTCCTGCGCAGCGGGCCTGCCCCGGCGGGGGGCGCCGTGCTGGACCGCTCGACGAGGTCGAAGGCCACCTCGGCGTGCTGCCACTCCGCGAGGCCCAGCGCGCGCTCCGCGGCGGACGCACCGGTGCCCCGCGGATCCTGCCGCCACGTGGTCAGACCGCGGGCCTCGGACTCGGGCCGGTCGTCGATGCCCACCACGCTGACGTCGCGGGGGACGGCGAGGCCCAGGTCGCGGGCGGCGTCGAGCACCGGCAGGGCCAGCTCGTCCGCGACCGCCAGCACCGCGGTCGGCCGGTCCGGATCGGAGAGGAAGCGGGTCGCCGCGCGGTGCGCCGCGCCGGCCGTGAACTCGCAGGGCACGACGTGGGACTGCGACTCCAGGCCCGCCGCCCGCATCGCGTCGCTGTAGCCGCGCACCCGGTCGCGGCGCATCTGGAAGTCGTCGGGCGAGATGGCGCAGCCCGCCAGGTGCGTGATCCTGCGGTGCCCGAGTGCGAGCAGGTGCTCCGTGGCCGCCCTGGTCAGCGCCGCGTCGTCGGGGGAGACGCTGGGGAGGCGGCGGTCGACACCGCCCACGGCGACGACCGGCTTCCCGTGGGCGAGCAGCCGCTCGGCCTGGGCCTGCTCGAACTCGAACCCCACCGCCACCGCACCGACGCAGTCGTCGCCGACCAGCGCCTCGTCGAACCACGCCGTCACCTCGGCGCGGCCGGCGGCGCCGGGGAGGACCGCCAGCACGCGGGCCTCCACCCCGACCTCGGCGGCGCGGGCCGCGATGCCGGCGCAGACCGAGTCGAAGTACCAGTTGTCGCGGAACGGCACCGCGGCGACGAGCGTCTTCATCCGACCTCCCCGGTCGCGGCCGGGCTAGCGGCGCAATGGTCCGGGGTCCGGATCCGCGCACCCGGGGCTCGACGGGCTGCCCGGGCCCGTCGCCGCGGCTCAGGCCATGGCGACGGAGGCGCTGCCGGACGTCCGGACCGCGCCCGCCAGCCGCGCCTCGGTCGCCCGCACGGCGGCGACGACGACGGGCGCCCGGCGGGGGTGCGCCCGGGCGTTCGGGCTGTCGGGGCCGTGCCGGTGCAGCATCTCCGCGAGTCGGTCCTCCACCGCGATCGGCCGGCCCTCCGGGTCGGTGGTCTGGTCGGCCCAGGTCAGCGCGTCCGGCAGGGCGCCGCTCCACCACTCGCGCCGCTCGAAGGGGTGCATCAGGTGACTCAGCCCGCGCGCCTCGGCCAGGAACCGGGCGCCGGAGTGCTGGGCGATGAGGCCGGCCACCGCGCGCCGGGGCACGTGGGCCGACGCGTACGCCGCGCCGTCGACGGGGTGGAAGCCCCACAGGGCGACGTGCGGCGAGTAGCCGATGTCGTGCAGCCACGCCGCCGCCACCAGCAGCTCGCCGTCCGCGGGCGGCAGCAGGGGTGCGGCCTCCGCGGCCTTCGCGGCGACCCACTGCGTGTGCCGCCAGCGACGCCCGCCGTCGTCCAGGCGTCGCAGCAGCTCGCCCGCCACGACCCGTGCCGCCGTGAACACGTCGTCCACCCGCCGGCCCCCTCCTCGCCGTCCGGCACGGCGATAGATGACGGCCCGCCGGTGCTCGTCGCTGCACCATGGAGGGCGGCGGTGCCCGCCGCTGCAGGGGGTCCGCGGCTCGGACGTCCCCGCAACGGTGCACGGAATGGTCCGCCGACCGCGTCCGCAGCGGCGCCGATCAGGCCCCGGTGCCGGCTCCCGCGTCGGCGGTGCGCACGTCCAGCTGCCAGATCACGCCGAAGCGGTCGCGCAGCTGGCCGGAGAGCGGCGACCAGGCGGAGGCGCCGAGGGGCTGCCGCACCTCCGCGCCGTCCGCGAGGCCCTGCCACGCGCTCGTGATCTCCGCCTCGTCGTCGCCGGTGAGGAAGACGTAGGAGGCGTTCACCCCCTGGTCCCAGGGCTGTCCCGGCCACACGTCGAAGGCCATCACGCGGACGCCGGTCGGCGACAGCACCTGCCCCCAGACGACGCGGTCCGCCCAGGCCGGGTCGTCGACCGCTCCGGTCTGCCCGTAGGTCATGGCCACGACGTCGCCGCCGAGGGCCGATGCCCAGAAGTCCAGCGCTGCGCGGGCGTCGCCGTCGAAGTTCAGGTGCGGGGTGGTGGTGATGGCCATGAGGACTCCTCGGCTGCCGGACGACCCGGTCGGCCGCCTCGTCGTCCATGGTGGTGATGGATGCGGTCGGATCCTGTCCGCTGCTCCCGACAGGATGACCGGTGTGACCGACCCCTCCTCCCGCGCCCTGCGCCTGCTGTCCCTGCTGCAGGTGCAGCGGGACTGGCCGGGCGACCTGCTGGCCGAGCGGCTGGAGGTGAGCCCGCGCACGGTGCGGCGCGACGTCGATCGGCTGCGCGGCCTGGGCTACCGCGTCGACGCCCTGCGCGGCCCTGCCGGCGGCTACCGGCTGGTCGGGGGCGCCGAGCTGCCGCCGCTGCTCTTCGACGACGACCAGGCCGTCGCGGTGGCGCTGGCGCTGGCCGTCGCCCCGGCGTCGGGTGCCGAGATCGCGGAGGCCGCGGCGCGGGCGCTGGGGACGGTGCGGCAGGTCATGCCCTCCCGGTTGCGCCACCGGGTGGACGCGGTGCAGGTGGTCGCCGCGCCGGGAGCGATTGCGGTCGACCCCGACGTGCTCGTCGCCGTCAGCGACGCGGCCCGCCGGCGCGAGGTGCTGCGGTTCGAGCACCTCGGGACCGGCGGAGGGCGTCGTCCGCGGAAGGTGGAGCCGCACGCCGTCGTGGCCCGGGCCGGACGCTGGTACCTGCTGGCGTGGGACGGCGGGTCGGAGGGGGGCGCGGGGGACTGGCGCGTGTTCCGGATCGACCGCATGGCGCTGCAGCCGCCCACCCGTCGCTCGTTCACCGCGCGACCGGTGCCCGGCGGCGACCCCGCGGCCTTCGTGGCCGCGCGCTTCAAGGGTTCCGCCGTCGAGGACGCCTGGCCCTGCACCGGCACGGCCGTGGTGCACCTGCCGCCGGCGCGCATCGCCCCGTTCCTCGAGCCGGGCGCGGTGCTGGAGCAGCGGGGGCCCGAGCGCACGGTCGTGACCGCGGGATCCTGGTCCTGGAACGCGCTGGCGGCGCGCTTCGCCGGCTTCGACGCCCCGGTGGAGGTCGAGGGCCCCGACGAGCTGCGCCGGGCCGTCCTCGAGGTCGGCGGGCGGCTGCTCGCCGCGGCCGGCGGAGCGGACCCGGCGCCAGGCCGGCACGGATCGGGCGGATGATGGCGGCGGAGGTGCGCGGTGTCGCCGATGCAGCAGTTCGTCCGCAGCTGGGGCGCGGCGTGCGAGGCCCGCGGGTTGACGAGGTTCTTCGCCGAGGTGCCGGTGCCCGACGGGCTGCAGTCGTCCGCCGCGCGATCCCGGCGGGAGTTCCTGCTGGCCTCCGCGCTCGGGCCCGGCGAGCTGGACGAGGTGCTCAGCGAGGTGGTGCTGCTGACCCTGGACGACGCCGGCCGCCCGACCTGGGAGCTGCGGCGGCTCAGCGGCCAGCAGGCGGCGGACGCGGTCGGCGGCGGGCTGACCGCGCACTTCGCCCGGTCCTTCTTCCGCGCCACCCGCACCCGCGCGGCCGCTGAGACCCGCTCGCGGCGCGTCGATCCCCTGATCGCCGAGTCCTAGCCGCCCGGCCCTCGCGTGCGGGCGCGCCGCGTCCTACGGTGGCGGCATGTCCGACCGCACCGCCGCCGGGTCCGGCTTCTCCCCGGAGGAGCGCGCCGCGATGAAGGAGGCCGCGGCCGAGCGCCGCCGGGCCGCCCGCGCCGGGTCGAAGGCCGAGAAGGCGGCCGCCGACCTGCAGGACGTGCTCGACCGCATCGCCGCCATGGCGCCGGACGACCGTGGACTGGCCGAGCAGGTGCACGCCATCGTCGCCGAGGCGGCGCCGGGGCTCGCGCCGAAGACCTGGTACGGGATGCCCGCCTGGGCGCGCGACGGCAAGCCCGTGGTGTTCTTCCAGGACGCCGGCAAGTTCAAGGCCCGGTACGCGACGCTCGGCTTCAACGACGGCGCGGCGCTGGACGACGGCGCGATGTGGCCCACCGCCTTCGCGCTGGTGCGGATCGGGCCGGAGGAACGGGCGCTGATCGCCGCCCTGGCGCGGCGGGCCGCCGGAGCGGAGCCCGTGGCCTGACCGGCTCAGCCGCTCGGCGCCGCTGCCGCGGGGCACCCGCCGTCGACGCGGGGTCGACGCGGGCGCCCCATGAGGGCTACTTCTTGCCATTCTTCTTGCTCTTCTTCTTGTCCTTCTTCTTGTCCTTCTTGCCCTTCGCCACGTCGCCCCCTCCCCGCGTGCCACGGCCCCACGTCGGGGCGCTCCGCGCCACAGTCAACCCGGGGTTGACGAAGAAGGCAACTCCAAGTTGACCGGCGAGGCAACGTCGGGTTGACGGCGACCGGGCGGCGGGTAGCCTCCACAGCGTGACCGACGGGAGCGCGCCCAAGGGGCTGGACCGGGTGGTCGACAGGCTGCTGCTGATCCCGGACCCGCTCCTGCGCCTCGACGCCGCGCGCCGGGGGCGGGAACTGCTGGCCGCCGTGGAAGCGGCGGCCGTGCGCGACGCGCGGCAGGCCGGCGCGACCTGGAAGGCGATCGGGGCGCTCTACGGCCTCAGCAAGCAGGGCGCGCAGCAGCGGTTCGGCGGCGCGGTGCCGGACCGTGCGCCCGAGACGGAGATCTGACCGGCCGGGACCACCCGGCTCAGCTCCAGGCCCACCCCGCGAGGGAGGGCGAGTAGACGGCCGAGCGATCGGACGCCGAGACGCCCGGACTGAACGAGAAGGTCACCACGTAGGTCTTGCCGTCGTGCGGCACGTAGAACTGGTCCACGCGGTACTTCTGCCCGCTGCTCGTCAACGACGCGCTCAGGTGCGCCGCGGTCTCGCCAGCAACGGTCTCGCGGTCGGCGACGGTCACCTTCGTCGCGCCGATCTGCTTCAGCCCGGCCGGCGCCTGCTCCTCGGCGGCCTGCGGCGTCACCGCGCCGGTCGGCAGCGCGATCACGTTCACGTTGTCGGCGAAGCCGTCCGCGTCGTCCAGCGCAGCGGCGAACGAGTCGGTGCCCTGCGGGGCGTCGACGCCCTGCGGCTTCCCCCAGCCGTCCGGCACCGGGAAGCGGTAGCCCGTGCCGGACACGACGCCGTCCGTCGATCCCGACGAGGACGCCGACGCGGAGGGGGCCGACGTCGTCGCGGGCTGCGAGGCCGCTGCGCTGCTGGGCGCCGTCGAGACCGCCCGCGACGACGACGAGGAGGCGGCGGGCGAGCCGGAGCAGCCCGCCAGCAGCAGCGGGGCGAGCACGACGAGGGCCAGGACGGGGCCGGTTCTGGGCATCTCCACACCATATGGCGAGCCCCTCGCGACCCGCCTGTGGCGAGCGGCGGGCCGCGGGTACGGTGGCGCACGTGAAGAGCCGCGGTGCGCGCCCCGTCCTCGTCGTGATCGGCGCGATCGCGCTGGTCACCGGCGGCGTCTGGATCGGGCAGGGCATGAACCTGATCCCGGGCAGCTTCATGACCGGCGACCGCACCTGGCTGCTGATCGGCCTGGTCGTCGCCGTGGTGGGCCTCGGGCTGATCGCCTCCGGTCTGCGCCGGCCCGCCGATCGGCGGCGCTCCTGACCGCACCGGGGGCGTCCGGCGGCCGCATGACGCGAGCGCTCACCCTGCTGTTCGCCGTCGCGGGCGGCGCGGCCGTCGCCAACCTGTACTGGGCGCAGCCGCTGCTGGAGGACATCGCCGGCGACCTCGGCGTCCCCTCCGGAGCGGCCGGGCTGCTCGTCACCGTCACGCAGGTCGGCTACGCGGTCGGGATCCTGCTGGTCGTGCCGCTGGGCGACGTGCTCGACCGGCGGCGGCTGATCCCCGTGGTCGTGCTCGCCTCCGCGGTCGCCCTGGTGCTGGCCGCGATCGCACCGGCCTTCGTCCTGCTGCTGGCGGCGCTGGTGCTGGTCGGCCTGACCACCGTGGCCGGGCAGCTGCTGACCCCGCTGGCCGGCGACCTGGCCGACCCGGCCGAGCGCGGCCGGGTCGTCGGCACCGTCGCCTCCGGCCTGCTGATCGGCATCCTGCTGTCGCGCACCGTCAGCGGGCTGGTGGCGGAGGCGTTCGGGTGGCGCGTCGTCTACCTCGGCGCCGCGGCGCTGGCCGTCGCGATGGCGGCGCTGCTGCACCGGTCGCTGCCCGCGCTGCCCCCGCGCGCCCGGCTGCGCTACGGGGCGCTGCTCGCCTCCGTGTTCCAGACGGTGCGCCGGCACCGCGCGGTGCTGCCGACCCTGCTGATGAGCGCCGGAGGCTTCAGCGTCTTCACGCTGTTCTGGACCGCGCTGACCCTGCTGCTGAGCGCCCCGCCGTTCTCGTACTCGACTGCCGCGATCGGCCTGGTGGGCCTGGTCGGCCTGGCCGGCGCGCTCGCCGCCCAGCGCGCCGGACGGCTGCACGACCGCGGGCTGTCGGTGCCCGCCGTCGGCGCGGCGCTGGTGCTGGTGCTGGCCTCCCTGGCGCTGGCCGGCGTCGGGCAGCGGTCGATCGTCGTGCTGCTGGTCGCGGTGCTGCTGCTCGACGTCGCGGTGCAGGCCGGCAACGTGCTGAACCAGACGCGCCTCTTCGCGGTGGACCCGGAGGCGCGGAGCCGGCTGAACACGGCCTTCGTCGCCGGCAACTTCGTGGGCGGCGCGATCGGCTCGGCGCTCGCCGCCGTGCTGTGGCAGGCGGGCGGCTGGACCGAGGTGATGCTGGGCGGAGCCGTGATCGTCGGCTTCGCGCTGACCGTCTGGGCGGTGGGCCGACGGGGGGCGCTGGTGCTGCCGGAGGCGGGGTGACGGGGTCCGAGGACCGTGCCGGGGCCCGCTGGCTGGCCGCGTCGCGGCTCGTGCTGCTGGCGGTGCTGTGGCGGCGCGGGCTCGCGGCCGCCCTCGTCGTGGCCGCGGCCGCCGGCATCGCGGTGGTCGCGATCGGACCGATCTGGAGCCGGGCGTCCCTCGAGTCGAACCTGCGCGAGACGTTCCGCACCGTGGGGTCGGACGCGGGGCTGCGGCTGTTCGCGACCGCCGGTCCGGACTCCGACGACGTGCCGGTGGGGCTCGCCCAGCAGGCCTGGGACACCGCGCCGCGATCGCTGCCCGGGTACCCCTCCCGCATCCGCGGCATCCGCATCGGCGTCCACCTGTCGACGGCGGCCGCGCCGCTGGCGGCGGCCTCCTCGGCCCTGGTCTACCGCAGCGACGCGTGCCGACGGGTGCGGATCGTGCAGGGCCGCTGCCCGAGCGGCGAGGACGAGGTGATGGTCAGCCGCGACGTGAGCGGGCTGACCGGCTACGGGTACCGGCTCGGCGCCGAGGTCACCGCGACGGGGCTCGCGGAGCAGCACGCCTACCGGATCTCGGGCGTCTACGCGGTCGACGACCCGTCCTCCGCCTACTGGTTCGGGCTCGGCTTCCCGGTGCGCTCGACCGGAGGCGGCGGCGAGCCGCTGGCGTTCGACCCGCTCATCGGCACCGTCGCCGGCCTGCAGCGGTTCTCGAGGCTGCAGCCGGCGTCCGTCTCCAGCGACTACCTGCTCGACCCCGAGCGGGTGCGACTGGCCGACGTGCCGAGGATCGAGGCGGCAGTCGCCGCGCTGCAGCGGCGCTACGCGGACCAGCAGCGGCTGCGCGTGGTGTCGGGGTTCGGTCCGGTCGTCGCGGAGGTGCAGCGCCGGCAGGGGGCGACCGACCTCGGCGGCGTGCTCGTCACCCTGCAGCTGGCCCTGCTCGCCTGGGCGGTGCTGTTCCAGATCGCGACCGACGCGGCGGAGGCGCGCGCCGCCGAGGTCGCGCTGCTGACGCTGCGCGGCGCGACCCGGCTCCGCACCGCCGTCTTCACGTTCACCGAGCCGCTCGTGCTGCTGATGGGCGCCGTACCGCTCGGGATCGTCGCCGGGTGGTCGGCGGTGCTGCTGCTGGCGCCGACCGTGCTGCTGCCGGGCACGCCGGTGGTGCTGGACGCCGCAGCGGTGCTCGCCGCGGTGGCCGCCTTCACCGGCGGCGCGGCCGCCGTCGCGCTCGCGGGGCGGCGAGTGCTGCGCCGCAGCGTGCTGCAGCTGTGGCAGCGGACCGAGCGCAGCGCGGAGCCGCTGCGGCCGTTCGCCGTCGACCTGGCCGTGGCCGCCGTCGCAGTGGCCGCGGTGGTCGCGCTGCTCGTCGCGGGGCGCTCGGCCGGGCCGGTGCTGCTGCTGGCGCCGGGGCTGCTGGTCGCCGCCGTCGGTCTGCTCGGGGTCCGGCTGGTGCCGGGGCTCGTGCGCCGGTTCGTGCCGCCGACCCGCACCGCGGCCTCCGTGCCCCTGTTCCTGGCCGTGCGGCAGGTCGCGCGCCGGCCGGCCGGCCTGCGGCTGGTCGCCGTGCTGGCGGTCGCGCTGGGGCTCGCCTCGTTCGCCGGGGTCGCGCAGGGCGCCGCGGCGACGGACCGCGCCGCGCGGGCCGCGGCGGACGTGGGAGCCCCGCGCACCTTCCGGGTGCTCGATTCGACGCCCGGCAGGACCATCGCCGCCGTCGAGCGGGCGGACCCGGAGGGGCGATGGGCGATGGCCGCGACCACCTGGTCCCCGAGCGGCGGGACGATCACCGGGCGGGTGCTCGCGGTGCAGGCCGATCGGTACGCGGCGGTCGGGCTGACCGCCTCGGGGGGACCGGCCGTCGGGGAGCTGGGGCGCCGGCTGGGCTCGCCGGTCGACGCGGTCCGGTTCCGCGGCGACCGCCTGACGATCGCCCTCACGGCGACGACGGTCGCGGGTCGACCCGTCGTCGGCGTCGACCTGGTCGACGCGACCGGTGCACGGCGGCAGGCGACCGCCGGCGTGCTGCGGGAGGGGCGGCGCACCTATGCGGCGGACGTGCCGTGCGCGCGCGGCTGCGAGCTGGTCGGCCTCGCCTGGCTCCCGGCCGTGGACCGCGGGGCGATCGGCGGGGACGTGCTGCTGACGGGCGTCGAGGTCGGGCTGGACGGCGCGGCCTCCCCGCTGCGCCTGCCGCGCGCCGCCGGCAGCTGGGTGGCGGCACCGCCCGTCAGCGGGGCGGTCGACCGGGTGCGGGCGGGGCGGGAGGGGGTGCAGGACCGCTTCCGCAGCGCGGACGGCGGCTACGGCGGGGTGCAGCTGGCGTCGCGGCCCCTGCCGCTGCCCGTCATCGCCACGGCCTCCGCGGTGCTGCGGGGCGACGTCGACGACGTCCCGCGGATGGAGGACCAGGCGGGGGACGTGGTGCCCGTGCGGGTCACGCGGTTCGCGCCGCTGCTGCCCGTGGTGCTGGGCACCGGCGCGGTCGTCGACCTGGGCGCGCTCGACTACCGCCTCGGCTCGCTCTTCCGCGAGGTCGAGCCGCAGGTCTGGCTCGGCTCCGCGGCCCCGCCCGACGCCCTGCAGCGCCTGCGTGCCGCGGGACTGCGGCTGCGGGTCCTCGACTCCACGGGCTCCGAGCAGGCGCGGCTGGCCCGGCAGGGGCCGGCGCTGTCGCTCCTGCTGCTGCAGGTCTGCGGCGCCGCCGGCGCCGTGCTCGCGATGCTCGCCA
Source organism: Microbacteriaceae bacterium (assembly GCA_022701925.1). Lineage (GTDB taxonomy): Bacteria > Actinomycetota > Actinomycetes > Actinomycetales > Microbacteriaceae > Amnibacterium. The sequence goes on along the minus strand of JAKONM010000225.1, from coordinate 11,768 downwards.
CGGCGATCTCGATCTCCAGCACCGCACGCCGCCGCTCCTACGAGGCGGCCGCGATGCTGGCGCTCGGGCTGCGGCGGGCGCAGGTGGGCGGTGCCGCGGTGCTCGAGCAGGTGCTGCTGCTCGCGGCCGCCGTCGCGCTGGGGGTGCCCGCCGGGTGGCTGGCGGCGGTCGTGACCCTGCCCGTGCTGCCGCGCTTCGACACGGCGACCCCGATCGCCCTGATCACGGTGCCCTCGCCCCTGCCCGCCCTCGCGCTGGCCGGAGCGTTCCTGCTGCTCGTGCTGGTGGCGGCCCTGGTGGGCGCCCTGGCGGTGCTGCGCAGCGCGCACGGCTCCCGGCTGCGGGAGGGGGAGGAGTGACCGACGCGCTGCGCTGCACCGGCCTGGGCCACCGCTACCCCGGTGCGGAGTCGGACGCCCTCGACGGCGTCGACCTGGTGGTGCCGGTCGGCGGCGCCGCCGTGGTCGTCGGTCCCTCCGGCGCCGGCAAGTCGACGCTGCTCGCGGTGCTGGCGGGCCTCACGAGGCCGAGCCGCGGCCGCGTGGAGGTCGACGGCGTGGACCTGGCCGCCGCCTCCGACTCGGCGCTGCGCGCGCTGCGGCGGCGCTCGCTGGCGGTCGCGGTGCAGAACCCGTTCCGCAACCTGCTGCCGTACGGCTCCGCGCTGGACAACCTCCGGCTCGTCCGGCGCACGGCCGGGGTGCGCGGCGGGCAGGAGCCCGCGCGCCTGCTGGACGCGCTGGGCCTCGGCGACATCGCATCCAGCCCCGTGCACACCCTCTCGGGCGGCGAGCGGCAGCGCGTCGCGCTGGCGAGCGCCGTCAGCGCCGGTCCTCGCCTGCTGCTGGTCGACGAGCCGACCAGCCAGCTGGACCGGGTCAGCCGGGACCGCGTGGTCGCGCTGCTCCAGCGCATCACCGGCGAGCTGGGCACCGCCGTGCTGGCCGTGACGCACGACCCGGAGGTCGCCGCGGCGCTCGGCGGCGTGGTCCGGCTGCGCGACGGCAGGATCGAGCAGTGAGCCCCTCCCTGCGGGTCCGCGGCCTGGACGTCGAGCTGTCCGGGCGGCGCGTCGTCGTGGACGTCGGCTTCGCGGTCGCCGCGGGGGAGTCCCTCGCGATCGTCGGGCCCTCGGGCAGCGGCAAGTCGACGCTGCTGGCCGTGCTGGCGGGCCTCAGGTCGCCGGACCGGGGGGAGGTCGAGCTGGTCGCCGACGGCCCGACCGCCCTCGTGCTGCAGGGGCACGGGCTGGTCGGGCTGCTGACCGCCGCGGAGAACGTCGAGCTGGCCCTGCGCGCCCGAGGCGTCCGCGGCGGCGCGCTGACCGAGCGGTCCGCGGAGGCGCTGACCGCGGTGGGGCTCGCGCCCCTGGCCGACCGGCTGGTGGGCGACCTGTCCGGCGGGCAGCAGCAGCGGGTCGGCGTCGCGCGGGCGCTCGTGTCCGCGCCGACCGTCCTGCTGGCGGACGAGCCGACGTCCGAGCTGGACGGCGCGACCCGCGACGCCGTGCTGGGGCGGCTGCTCGAGGTGCCGGAGCGGGGCGGCCTGCTGGTCGTCGCGACCCACGACCCGGCGGTCGCGGCGCGCTGCTCCCGCAGCCTGCGGCTGGTGGACGGCCGCGTCGAGGCGCCCTGACCGAGCGCCTGCGCATCGGCCGCTCCCGTGCGAGACGGTGTTGCCGGTTCGGTGACGGTTCCAGGCTGAAACCGTCACCGGAGCGGCAACACCGTCGAGGGGGAGGTCAGGTGCAGGCGGGGTGCAGCCGCGGCTGCACGGTCGCGAGGGTCTGGTAGGCGTAGGCCCACGCCCACCCGTTCTGCGCCGGCGCGCCGGATGAGGCCGTCGCCAGGCGCCCGTCGAAGCAGCCGCCGATGATCGAGCGCGCCCGGGCGAGGTGCGGGGTCTGCGTGATCACGATGGCACTCGTCCACCCGCGGGCCCGCGCCACGCGTGCCGGCTCCTGCGCCTCGCCCGCCGTGGTGCTGGGGTCGGGGACGAAGCACTGCAGCCCCGGCGTCGTCCGCAGGCCTCGAGCACCTCCTTCGACGTCGCGCTCGGCATGGTCGGGGTCGACCACAGCATCGCCGGGGCGACCCCCTGCGCGAAGAGCCGCTCGGACAGCGCGACCAGCCCCGGGGTGTCCGGTCCCAGCACCACGATCACGTCGGCGTGCTCCGGCAGCGGTCCGATCGGCGGGAACACGAGGAACGGCAGTCCGATCACGGCCCAGGCCAGCAGCCCGGCCAGGCCGATGAAGCCGGCGGACCGCACCGTCGACCGGCGCCGCGGCGCAGAGGGCGCGCTGCTGCGGGTGCGGGTGGTCATCGGGTGCTCCTCGGGGAGTGGCTGCGTCGCGACCCCGCTGCGCGCTGCTCCCGGCAGCGGCCGCCACGGCCCGCGGACCGCCGGTGGTCGTCGCCGAGGATGCGAGGACGCGTGGCCGCGGGCGCAGGGCCTCGGGCTCGACGGGGCCTGGATGAGGTGTGACGAGGCCTTTCGAGGTCGCGAACGGGTGCGAAGCGGAGGAAGGTCTGCGTCCGGCGGAGGAACCGGTGTCGAGCGGAGGACGGGAGAGGCCCTCCCGTCCTCCGCCCGGCACCGATTCCTCCGCTTCGCGCACCCGTGACGGATGTGCAGGACGGCGTGCCGCCTGCAGTCAGCGCCGCACGGTGCGGGGGTCCAGCACGCCGTAGACCAGGTCCACGACCAGGTTCGCCGCCGTCACCAGGAAGGCGGAGAACTGGGTGATCCCGACGACCACCTGCAGGTCCAGGCTGCTGATCGAGGTGATCAGCAGCGACCCCAGGCCCTGCATCGAGAACACCTTCTCCGTGATCACCGCGCCGCCGAGCAGCAGCCCCAGGTCGAGGCCGAAGACCGTGACGACGGGGATCAGCGCGTTGCGCAGTCCGTGCCGCACGACGACCGCGGGCTCCGACAGGCCGATGGCGCGGGCGGTGCGGATGTGGTCCAGCGACAGCTGCTCCAGCAGCTCCGCGCGCGTGAGGCGGGCGTAGACGGCGGCGCTGATGAAGGCGAGCGCCGCCCACGGCAGCAGCAGGTGCAGCAGCCACTGCAGCGGGTCCTCCGTCAGCGGCACGTAGCCGCCCGTCGGCAGCCAGCCGAGCGCGAAGCCGAAGAGCAGGATGCCCAGGATGCCGACCAGGTAGGCGGGGGCCGAGACGCCGGCGACGGCGACCGTCATGATCGCCCGGTCCGCGAGCCGGCCGCGCCGCAGCGCCGCCGCCGTGCCGCCCGCGACGCCCGAGACGAACCAGAGCACCGCGGCGCCCACGGCGATGGAGGCGGTCACCGGCAGGCGCTGCAGGATCAGGTCGGTCACGGTGGAGGACAGCTGGAACGAGTACCCGAAGCAGGGCGCGGGGCAGTCGATCGCGCCGCCGCCCGTGCCGAAGGTGCGGCCGGCGACGATGCCCAGCAGGTACTGGCCCAGCTGCCCCCACCAGGGCGCGTCGAGGCCCAGGAACTGCTGGGCGCGCTGCAGGTTCTCGGGCGTGCACGGCTTGCCGCACGACAGGCGGGCGGGGTCGGCCGGCAGCAGGTAGAATATCGCGTAGGTCGCCGCGGCGACCACCAGCAGCACCAGCAGCACGCCGGCCAGGCGTCCGAGTACGAAGCGGGCCGCGATCACCGGGTCACCGCCTCCTCCACGACCGGCGCGACGGCCGATCTCGGGCGCCGGCGGGCGAGCCGCGGGTCCAGCGCGTCGCGCAGGCCGTCGCCCAGCAGGTTGAAGGCCAGCGTCACCAGGAACAGCGCGCCGCCCGGGAAGGCGACGTAGGCGGGATCGACCGAGAACCACGAGATCGCGTCGCCGATCGAGCGCCCCCACGACGGCGTGGGCGGGGGCACGCCGACGCCGAGGAACGACAGGGCCGCCTCCGTGCCGATCGCCGCCGGCACCAGGATCGTCGCGTAGACGACCACGGTCGCGGCCAGGTTCGGCAGCAGCTGGCGCCGCATCACGTCGAAGGGGCCGGCGCCCATCGCCTGCGCGGCCAGCACGAATGAGCGCTGCTTCAGCGACAGCACCTGCCCGCGCACCACGCGGGCGACGGCGGGCCAGCCGAAGAAGCCGATGACCAGCACGATCAGCAGCGGCCGCGGGAACGAGGCGGCCACGATCGCGGTCAGCGAGATCATGAAGATCAGGGAGGGGAAGCCCAGCATCACGTCGACGATCCGGCTGACCACCCGGTCGGTCCAGCCGCCCGCGTACCCCGCGATCAGGCCGACCGCGGTGCCGAGCGACACGGAGACCGCGGTGGCCAGCACCCCGACCGTGAACGACGTGCGGGCGCCCCACAGCACGATCGCGAACAGGTCGCGCCCGGTCAGCGGCTCCACGCCGAACCAGTGCTGCGCCGAGACGCCGCCGAACGCGCCCTGCGGCGCCCCGGTGCCGTCCAGCGCGTCCAAGTCGTAGGTGAAGGGGTCGTGCCCGGTCAGGCCCGTGATCAGCGGTGCGGCGGCGGCCGCCGCGGCGAAGAGCACGACCACGATCGCGGCGACGACCGCCCAGGGGTCGCGCAGCAGACGGCGCAGCACGCTCATCGGACGGCCGCCAGCCGCTGGAACGCGGCGCGACGCTCGGCCTGCCGTGCGGGGTCCGGCACGGGGGCCGCGGCGAGCAGCAGCCGCGTGTAGTCGTCGGCGGGGTCGGTGAGCACTGTTGCGGCGGGGCCGTGCTCGACGATCCGGCCGTCCCGCAGCACCACCACGGTGTGGGCGAGCCGCCGCACGACGGCCAGGTCGTGGCTGATGAACAGGCAGGCGAAGCCGTAGCGCTGCTGCAGGTCCTCCAGCAGGTCGAGCACCGCGGCCTGCACGCTGACGTCCAGCGCGCTGGTCGGCTCGTCCGCGATCAGCAGGTCCGGTCCCAGCGCCAGCGCGCGCGCGATCGCGACCCGCTGTCGCTGCCCGCCGGAGAGCTCGTGCGGGTAGCGGCCCGCGGCGTCCGCGGGCAGGCGCACCGCGTCCAGCAGCTCGCGCACCCGCTCCGCGCGGGCGGGCCCGCGGGCCGCGGAGTGCAGCCGCAGCGGCTCCGCGATGCTGCGGCCCACGGTGTCGCGGGGGTTCAGCGACGAGGCCGGGTCCTGGAAGACCACGCCGAGCCGGCGGCGCACGGCGCGCAGGCGCCGCCCGCGGGCGGCGCCGACGTCCGTGCCGCCCACCTCGGCGGCGCCGGAGGTCAGCGGCACCAGCCCGGCCAGCACGCGTCCCAGCGTCGTCTTGCCCGACCCGGACTCGCCGACCAGGCCCACGACCTCGCCGCGCCGGATCCCGAGGTCGACCCCGTCCAGGGCCCGCACCTCACCGCCGCGCCGGCGGTGCACCACCCGCGCCGCGCGCAGCACGGCGACGGGCGCCTCCTCCGGCTGCTCGGCGTCCGGCGTGCGCGCCGTCGTCGGCACGCTGGCGAGCAGCTCCCGCGTGTAGGGGTGCTGCGGGACGGTCAGCACTGCCCGCACGTCCCCGCGCTCGACCACGCGACCGCGGCGCAGCACCACGACCTCGTCCGCGAGATCGGCGACCACCCCCATGTCGTGCGTGATCAGCAGCACGGCGGTGCCCCGCTCGTCGCGCAGGCGCCGCAGCAGGTCCAGGATCTGCGCCTGCACCGTCACGTCCAGCGCCGTCGTGGGCTCGTCGGCGATCAGCAGCACCGGGTCGTTCGCCACGGCGGTCGCGATCATCGCGCGCTGCAGCTGCCCGCCGGAGAGCTCGTGCGGGTAGGAGCGGGCCGTGCGGTCGGGGTCGCTCAGGCCCGCGGAGGCGAGCAGCCCGCGGATCCGGGCCGGCAGGCCGTCGGCGGGGCCGTGCGCCTGCACCGCCTCGGCCAGGCGCGAGCCGACGGTCCGCACCGGGTCGAAGGCGCCCGCCGGCTCCTGGAACACGGTGCCGATCGCGCCGCCCCGCACCTCGCGCAGCCGGGCCGGGGCGGCCTGCAGCAGGTCCTCCCCGGCCAGGCGCACCGCACCCGTCACGACGGCGTCCCCGGGCTGCAGCCCCAGCACGCTCATCGCCGTCAGCGACTTGCCCGAGCCGGACTCGCCGACCAGGGCCAGCACCCGTCCCCGGCGCAGCACCGCGGAGACGCCGTCGACGACGGGGTCGCCGTCGAACGTCACGGTCAGGTCCTCGATCGCGAGGACGACGTCGCCGGGAGCGTCCTCCCGGCGGCCCGCCTCCCCGCTCACTTCCCGACGGTGAGGGTCATGTAGTCCGGGTAGGCCGGGAAGGACGGGATGAAGAAGTTGCCGACCCCCGAGCCGTGCAGGAACGACTGCTTGGCGTAGATCAGCGGCACGACGGGCGCGTCCTGCATGATCCGGCGGTCGATCGCCGCCCAGTCCGCCTGCGCCGCCGACTGGTCGGTCTCGGCCTGCGCGGCCGCGATGGCCCGGTCGACCTCCGGCACGTCGTACTGCGACAGGTTGTAGTTGCCGCCGCCGATCTGGCTGGAGTCGAACAGCGGCGAGATGTTCGCGTTCGCCGACGGGAAGTCGGGCTGCCAGCTGGCCAGCACCAGGTCGAAGGGCTTGTCGTCCGCTGCGGCGTCCACGTAGAAGGATTCCGCGTCCTCCGGCTTCAGCGTCACGGCGACGCCGATCCGCTGCAGGCCCTGCTGCACGGCCTGGCCCTGCGCCAGCGACGCGGAGTCGTTCTGCAGCAGCATCGTCAGCTTCAGCCCGCTGACGCCGGCCTGCCGCAGCAGCTGCTGCGCCTTCGTCACGTCGCCGCTGGTGCCGGCCGGGTACAGGTCGTAGGCCTGGCGGCCCGCGATGCCCGGGGTGATCAGCGTCGTCGCCGCGATGCCGGCCGCCGAGCCGCCGGAGGCCAGCAGGTACGAGCGCCGGTCGACGGCGTGGTTCAACGCCTGGCGGACGCGCACGTCCTTCAGCTCGCCCCGCTTCGTGTTCAACGCCAGGTACTGGATCGGGCCGGCCTCGGAGGTCGCCAGGCGCTGCTTCCCCTGCGCGTCCCGGCTCGCGGCCGACAGGTCGGCGGCGCCCAGGTACTGGGCCCCGAAGGCGTCCGCGTACTTGCCCGAGCCGGTCAGCAGGTTCTGCACGACCGTCGTCTGGTTCTGCCCCTCTTCGAACACGACGCGGTCGGCCGAGGCGGTGCGCACGGAGTCGGTCTTCGCGCTCCAGTGGGTGTTGCGGGTCAGGGTCAGCGCCGTGCCGTCCTTGATCGACTCGACCTTGTACGGGCCGGTCGTGATCGGCGCCTTGGCGTAGGTCGCGGGCGCGCCGTTCGACTCGAGCACCGGGGTGAAGGCGGGCATGGAGGCGATCCAGGGCCAGTCGCCGAACGCCTTGTTCAGCCGGAAGACGATGGTCCTGTCGTCCGGGGTCTCGATCGACGACAGCTGCTTCCCGTCGAACGGGCCGCGGTAGTCGGAGCCGCCCTCGAGCAGCGTCTTGTGGTAGCTGAGACCCCCGGTCAGCTGGTCGCTGAACGAGCGCTCGATGCCGTACTTCACGTCCTCGCTGGTCACGGGGTCGCCGTTGCTGAACTTCAGCCCGTCCTTCAGGGTGTAGGTCCAGGTGCGGCCGCCGTCGCTCTGCGTGCCCGTCGTGGTCGCGAGATCCGGCACCACGACGGCGTCCTTCCCCTCCTCGACCTTCCAGGTCGTCAGGCGGCGGTCGAGCAGGCTCAGCGACGTGGTCGCCAGGTTCTGGCTGCTCGCCGGATCGAGGGGCACGGTGCTGGCGGGGGTCAGGATCGTCAAGGTCGTCGACGAGTCCTCACCCGCGCCCGAGGAGCACGCGGTCAGCCCGAGCGCGGCGACGGCGATCAGGGCGACTGCGGGGAGGCGGGTTCGCATCCCACCAGCCTGGTGGATGTTGACGCGTCACCTTGCCTGTGTGACCGAATGTGAAGCGCTCGACGCCTCCGCCGCACCCGGGTGCGCCCGGCCCGCTCCCGCACCCGGGTGGGAGGCTCGCTGCGTGAGCACCCGCACCTTCGTCCTGATCGACGGCGAGAACCTCGACACGACGCTCGGCACCGTGATCCTGAAGCACCGTCCCGAGCCGGGGGAGCGCCCCCGGTGGGAGCGGGTGATCGAGTTCGCGGAGCAGCTGTGGCAGCAGCAGGTGACGGGGCTGTTCTTCATCAACGCCTCGAGCGGGCAGGTGCCCTGGCCGTTCGTCAACGCGATCCAGAACGTGGGCTTCCGCGCGGTGCTGCTCTCGGGTTCCGGCGGCGAGAAGGTCGTCGACCTGGGCATCCAGCGCACCCTCGACGCGCTCGCCGAGCGGCCGGGCGACGTGCTGCTCGGGTCGCACGACCGCGATTTCCTGCCGCACCTGCAGCGCCTGGCGGAGCAGGACCGCCAGGTGGCGGTGCTCGGCTTCACCGAGCTGATGAGCGGCGGGTTCGCCGAAGCCGGCATCCCGGTGCACGACCTGGAGTACGACGTGCACGCCTTCAACGTGCACCTGCCCCGCATCCGCATCATCCCCGTGCACGACTTCGACCCCGCCGAGTTCCTGGACTGACCGTCCTCCGGATCGCCGGTCCCGCGCGCCGCGGACCGGCCCGTTCCCCACCCGTCCGATCCGCCTTCGGGTCCGAACACGTCGACGGGGGACTGGAACGGTCGATCTGGAGGAGGAACTCAGGTGGCGGACGATCGCTTCACGGTCGCGACGCAACGCCGTGAAGAGGCGCCGGCGCTGCTCGCCCGGTCGTTCCCCGGCCTCGAGCTGCGGCTGGAGAAGAGCGACGCGCCCTTCGCGTTCCGGCACTCCACGGCCACCGCCGGATCCCTGGTCGTCGACGAGCTGCAGGTGAGCGGCGGGGCCTCCGCGCACGGCGCGACCCGCTTCGGGCTCATCGCCGCCGGCGTGCTCGTGTCGGGCCGCTTCGACGTGGAGTACGCGCGTCACCGCATCGACACCTCGCGGCCCTTCCTGCGGCCCGCGGAGCCGGCCTCGGTGCGGATGCGGGACGTGCACCTGCGCATGGTCGGCTTCGAGGCCGAGCGCTTCCGCGCCGCCGCCGACCGCTACACCGACGGCGACGGCCGGAGGCGCCGGCTGCTGCGCACCCGGCCGATCAGCGACGACGCCGCGGCGGCCTGGCGCTGGACCGCCGACCGCATCCACGACACCCTCCGCGAGGGTCCGGTCCTGAACCCGATCGTCCGCGACGAGCTGTTCGACCTGGGCGTGCGCATGCTGCTGGCGTGCTTCGGCGAGCCGGTCGCGGCCACGGCCGCCGCCGACGTGCGCAGCGCGCCCACCGCCGTGCGGCGGGCGGTCGCCTACCTGGAGGAGCACGCGAGCGGCGCGATCACGGTGCCCGACGTCGCGGCGGCGGCCCGCGTGTCCCCGCGATCGCTGCAGGCCCTGTTCCGCCGGCACCTCGGGGTCACGCCGCTGGCGCACCTGCACGCGATCCGGCTGGACGCGGCGCGCCGCGACCTGCTGGGCGCGGCGGGGTCGACGCCCTCGACGGTGCACGAGGTCGCCGCCCGCTGGGGCTTCGGCAACAGCGGGCGCTTCGCCCGCCTCTACTCGGAGCGGTTCGGCGAGCGCCCCAGCGAGACCCTCCGCCTCAGCTAGAGGCTCCGCGCCGGCAGAGGCCCCGATGCACCAGGTGCAGGCCTGTTCCCGCAGATCGTGCACCCGCGAGGCATCCGACCGGCCCGCCCGCGTCGTACGGTCCACCAGCGCGGCACCCGGCCGCGCGGACGACGGTGTCTGCGATGCGTGCTGATGCCGGCGGATCGGTGTCTTCGGCAGGAGAGCTCCACTTGTACGAGAAGAACTTCATCACCCAGGCGGTCAACCGCAGCGCGACGACCCAGGTCGATCGCCGCCGCCTCTTCACCATGCTGGGCGTCGCCGGCGCCGGCGCAGCGGTCGCCACCGCGACCACCGGCGGTGCCGCGAACGCCGCGGTCACGCTGGGCCCGGCGACGGACGGCGCCGTGCTGAACTTCGCCCTGAACCTCGAGTACCTCGAGGCCGAGTTCTACCTCCGCGCCGTCACCGGCCGCGGCCTCGACGACAAGGACGTGACCGGCACCGGCACGCCCGGCAAGGTCGCCGGCGGCAAGGAGGTGCCGTGGAAGAGCAAGCGCCTCATGATGCACGCCCGTGAGATCGCCCGCGACGAGCGCGAGCACGTCCGCTTCCTGCGCGGCGCGCTCGGCACCGCGGCCGTGTCCCGCCCGGCGATCGACTTCACCGCGGCCTTCACCGCGGCGGCGAAGGCGGCCGGCGTGATCACGAAGGGCACCTTCAACCCCTTCGCGAGCGAGACGAACTTCCTGCTCGGCGCGTTCCTGTTCGAGGACGTGGGCGTCACGGCCTACAAGGGGGCCGCGGGCCTCATCTCGAACAAGGGCTACCTGGAGGCCGCCGCCGGCATCCTGGCCGTCGAGGCGTACCACGCCGGTGCCATCCGCGCGATCCTCTCGGACAAGGGCAGCGACTCGCTGAACCGGACCGTCAAGAAGCTCTCCGACGCGCGCGACTCGCTGGACGGCACGAGCGACGACGACCAGGGCATCAGCGAGAGCAGCTACGGCGACAAGAAGCCGGCCAACCAGTCCAACCTGGTGCCGACCGACCGCAACGGCATCGTGTACAGCCGCACGCCCGCGCAGGTGCTCAACATCGTGTACCTGAACCCGGCCAAGGACGTCACGAAGGGCGGGTTCTTCCCCGCCGGTGTCAACGGCGCCGTGAACTCGACGAGCTTCGACTCCTCGGTGGCCTGAATCGGCTGAGGCCTGAGCACGGGGAGGCCCCGGGACCGCACGGTCCCGGGGCCTTCTCCGTACCCGGGAGCGAGCCGCGGCGCCTGCTGGCGGCCGAGGCGAAATCGTCACGCGCCGTCCCTATGAATCGTCGAGCAGTCCGCTGAGGCGGACCCTCCAGAGCGCCGAGGGCCCGCCAGGACCGGGGGAGGAACGGGCCTGCATGCGCTTGCATGAGTGTTCCCTGAACCTCTGGAGGAACAACCCCATGGTCACGCCGGCGTACGTCTGGGTGCTCACCGTGCTCTTCATCGTGGGGCTGCTGCTCTTCGACTTCTTCGCGCACGTCCGCAAGGCGCACGCCCCGTCGATGCGCGAGGCCGCGATCTGGTCCGGTGTCTACGTCGGCATCGCCGTGCTGTTCGGCGTGGGCGGGCTGGTCGTCGCCGGCCCGACCTGGGGCAGCGAGTACTTCGCCGGCTACCTGACCGAGAAGGCGCTGTCGGTCGACAACCTGTTCGTCTTCGTCGTGATCATGGCCGGCTTCGCGGTGCCCCGCGAGTACCAGCAGAAGGTGCTGCTGTTCGGCATCGTCTTCTCGCTGATCGCGCGCACCGGCCTGATCTTCCTCGGCGCCACGCTGGTCGACGCCTTCGCGTGGATCTTCTACGTGTTCGGCGCGATCCTGATCTTCACGGCGATCAACCTGGTCAAGCCGGGCGGGCACGACTCGATGAGCGACAACGTCGTGGTCAAGCTGGCCCGCCGCTTCCTCAACACGTCGGACGACTACGACGGCGACCGCCTGACGACGCACGTCGACGGCAGGCGCATGTTCACGCCGATGATGCTCGTGATGGTGGCCATCGCGGGCACGGACATCCTGTTCGCGTTCGACAGCGTGCCGGCCATCTACGGCCTCACGGAGAACGTCTACATCGTCTTCACCGCCACCGCGTTCTCGCTGCTGGGCCTGCGCCAGCTGTTCTTCCTGATCGACGGCCTGCTCGACCGCCTCGTGTACCTG
>JAKONM010000345.1 GCA_022701925.1 Microbacteriaceae bacterium | reverse complement strand
CGCGATGATGGACGAGGCCGGCATCGAGACGGGCATCCTGTCCATCAGTGCTCCGGGTGTGCACTTCGGTGACGACGCCGCGGCCCGCGAACTCGCCCGCGAACTGAACGACTACCAGGCCGAGCTGATGCGGGAACGCCCCGACCGATTCGGGTACTTCGCGGTCCTGCCGCTGCCGGACTTCGACGGCGCCGTCGAGGAAGCCGTGCGGGCGCTCGACGAACTCCACGCCGACGGCGTGCTCCTGCTGTCGAACGCGCACGGGCGCTACCTCGGCGATCCTGCGTACGAGCCCCTCTGGACAGAGCTCGACGCGCGCTCCGCGGTGGTCTTCGTCCATCCCACCGCGCCGCCGATCGCGCAGCTGCCCGGCCTGCCGACCGCGCTGCTGGACTTCCCGTTCGACACCACGCGGACCGCTGTGGACCTCGTCGCCCACGGGGTGTTCGACCGGCACCCGGATCTGCGCGTGATCCTGTCCCACGCCGGCGGGTTCCTGCCCTACGCCGCGAGCCGGTTCAGCGCCGCCGCGATGTTCAACCCCGGCACCACGCCGGAGGGCATCCAAGCCGGCCTGCGCAAGTTCTACTTCGACACGGCCCTGTCTGCGACGCCCACCTCGCTGCCGTCACTGCTTGCATTCGCGGAGCCGGGCCATGTTCTCTACGGCAGCGATTTCCCGTACGCAGCACCGGACTGGAGCGCCCGCTTCGACCGCGCCCTGGCCACCTATGACGGCCCCGGCGCGGAGCGACTGAGCGAGGTGCACCGTTCCGCCGCCGAGCAGCTCTTCCCCCGCTTGGCAAGCACCAGCCCCGCGGGACCGTGACCACATTTTGACCACATCTCCCGGCAATCCGTGGTCATCGAAGCGTCGGCTGGTGACTGAACAAGCCCGTAGTTACGCGGATTGAGGTGTCGTGCGACGCAGGCCAACGCGGGTTGAGAGAGTTCGAATCCCACCGCCACCGCGTGTGCCGAGCCCCCGCGATCCGCATCTGATGCCGATCGCGGGGGCTCGACCGGTTCTCGGGCGACGATGGAGCCGGTGATCGGCGTGGCGGCCGGTGGGAGGGGGCGTCCGTGAGCGAGGACCGGCAGCGCTCGCAGGTCGAGGTCGCCGTCGAGCTCGAGGAGGCCGCGGACGCGCTCGACCACGCCGGCGAGGCGCTCCGGGACGCGCGCGCCGCCAGCGGCGTCGTCCACCGGGTCGAGCGCTGACGCGGCGGCCGAGCCGGGCGCTCGCCCTGCGGCGCCGACGGCCGGTGAGATCGGCCCGGGCGGGCTAGGACTGCTCGGGGCGCGCCTCCCACGCGCTGCGCGGCGGGCACGTGAAGCGTGTCGCGCGGGAGGGGTCCGTGCTGCGCTCGACCGCGTGCAGCGCCATCGGGCCGCCGCAGATCGGGCAGCGCGGGTCGTCCGGCAGGCGGTACGGCTCCTCGGGGTGGCCCGCGCCGATCTGGGCGGGGCCCATGAACGGCAGCAGCCCCTTGTCGAGGCCCTGCGCCGAGCCGAAGAGCCGCTGCTTGAACGAACGCCGTGCCACGGTTCGTACCCTAATGCTTCGTGGCCTAGTCTCAGCGCATGGCGCACGTCGACGAGGACCCCCTGGCGCTCGACCGGCAGGTGTGCTTCGCGCTGGCGGCCGCCAGCCGCAGCGTCGTCGGGGTCTACCGCCCGATCCTCGAGCCGCTGGGCCTGACGCACCCGCAGTACCTGGTCATGCTGGCGCTGTGGGAGCGCAGTCCCCGCACGGCCCGCGACGTCGCGGACGCGCTGCACCTGGAGCCGCCGACGCTGACGCCGCTGCTGAAGCGGCTGGAGGCGATCGGCTGCATCACCCGGGTGCGCAACCCCGACGACGAGCGCGAGCTGCGCATCGAGCCCACGGAGCACGGGCGGGCGCTGCGGGCGCTGGCCGAGCAGGTGCCGGGTCGCGTGGTCGAGCGCCTCGGCGTGCCCGTCGCGGTGCTCGAGCAGGTGCGCGACCGGCTCACCGAGCTGCTCGCCGCCGCCCGCGCGGCCGAGGGGCGGGCGGCCGCGGAGCGCCGATGACCGCCGGTGGGGCGGACCCGCGCGGGTCCGCCCCACCGGTTCGTGTCAGCGCGCGACCAGCTCCGCCACCCGGCGCGGCGAGCGGGCCTCGGTGCGGCTGCGCGGACGCTGCGGGGCGTCGGCGTCCGGGGCGCCGCTGCGCAGCACCGTCCAGCCCGCCTCCTCCCAGGCCGCCGCGGGCAGGCAGTTGCGGGCGTCGACCACCTGCGGGTCCCGCACCAGTCGGGCGAGCACGGCCGGGTCGGCCTGCACGAACTCCGGCCACTCCGTCAGCACCAGCGTCAGGTCGGCGCCGCGGACGGCGGACTCGAGGTCCTGCGCGTAGCTGAGCGTGGGGAAGTCGCGGCGGGCGGTCGGCACCGCCTCCGGGTCCCACACCACCACCTGGGCGCCGCGCAGGTGCAGCGCGGCGGCCACGTTGAGCGCCGGCGAGTCGCGCACGTCGTCCGTGTGCGGCTTGAACGCCGCCCCGAGCACCGCGATGCGGCGGTTCAGCACGGAGCCGTACAGCGCCTCGACCGCGCGGTCGATGATCAGCTGGCGTCGGCCCATGTTGATCTCGTCGACCTGCTGCAGCAGCGACGCCGCGGAGAACGCGCCCAGCTCGGCCGACCGGTGCATCAGGGCGCGGATGTCCTTCGGCAGGCAGCCGCCGCCGAAGCCGAGGCCCGCGTCCAGGAAGCGGCGCCCGATGCGGGCGTCGTGCCCCAGCGCGTCCGCCAGCACCGACACGTCCGCCCCGGCGGCGTCGCACACCTCGGCGATGGCGTTGACGAACGAGATCTTCGTGGCCAGGAAGGCGTTGGCGCTCACCTTCACCAGCTCGGCCGTCGGCAGGTCGCAGGTGATCACCGGCGCGCCGACCGCGATGGGCGCGGCGTAGACGCGCCGCATCACCGCCTCCGACGACTCCGTCGTGCCGCCCAGCACGATGCGGTCCGGGTGCAGCGTGTCCTCCACGGCCATGCCCTCGCGCAGGAACTCCGGGTTCCAGATCAGCTCGGCGTGCACGCCCTCGGCGATCAGCGGCTCGATCATCGCCCGCAGGGTGGCGGCCGTGCCGACGGGCACCGTCGACTTGCCGACGATCACGCCGTCGTGGGTCATCGCCTTCGCCACGGCCCGGGTCGCCTCCTGCACGTGGTCCAGGTTCGCGGCGAAGCTGCCGACCCGCTGCGGGGTGCCCACGCAGACGAAGTGCACGTCGGACACGGCCACGGCGTCGGCCAGGTCGCTGGTGAAGCGCAGCCGGCCGGAGTCGACGTGCCGGCGCAGCAGCTCGGGCAGGCCGGGCTCGAAGAAGGGCACGTCGCCGCGGGACAGCGCCTGCACCTTCTTCGGGTCGGCGTCGACGCCGACGACGTCGAAGCCCATCTCGGCCATGGCGGCGGCGTGCGTCGCCCCCAGGTAGCCGGTGCCGATGACGCTGATGCGGGGTGCGTGGTCGTTCATGGTCGAGTCCTTGCGGTCGTGGGTGTTCGGAAGGGAGTCGTGCGGGCCGGGCGGACGGGCGGTCATGGACCGGCCGTCGTGGTCGGGGTCGGTGCGGGGGCCGAGGCCGCCCGCGGGGTCGAGGTCGGCGTCGGGGTGGACGTCGGAGTCGGAGTCGGAGTCGGAGTCGGAGTCGGCGTGGGCGTCGGAGTCGGCGTCGGCGCGGGCAGGTCGGGGAACGGCGCCGGGCCGGTCTGACCCCACGGCAGTGGACCGAATCCCGTGTCCGTGCGGGCCATCCCCGCCCGGAAGGCGGCCAGGGTGTCCGGCCGCGAGTCGACCCGCCAGTCGTTCGTGCCCAGCTGCCCCTCCGTGAAGGTGCTGACGGCCAGGTCGAACCACACGGCGCCGACGACGTCCGCGTTCTCCGGCTTCGCCAGCGCGTCGAACAGGGAGCCGAGCCAGGCGACCTTGTGCCCGCCGGTCTCGGAGGCGCCGATCTCGGACAGCAGGATGCGCTTACCCGGAGCCACGGCCCGCAGCTGACGCAGGGTGGAGCCGTACGTGTAGTCGAACGAGAAGTCGTCGTCCTTGGCGTAGCCGGGGCGCAGGTAGCCGGACAGTCCGACCCAGTCCACGTAGTCGTCGCCGGGGTACAGGGACTGCAGGTACGACTGCGCGCGGTGCGTCGTCGTCAGCTTGTTGATGCGGTTCGGCGACCAGATCCAGAAGACGTAGTCGTTCGCGCCCTCCTCGGCGAACACGTCGTGCACGTGCCGCCACATGGTCGCGTACTCGCCCGGGCTGTTGCCGTTGATCGATCCGCCGTGCCCGTCGTCCTCGGCCCAGGGGTACCACGTGCCGTTCATCTCGTGGTCCAGGCGGATGCCGAGCGGCAGCCCCGTGGCGACGATGGAGCGGGCGTAGGTGCGCAGGTAGTCGTCGAACTCGCCGTCGATGATGCGGTGCAGCGAGTACTCCGGCTCGTCGACCACGTTGTTCGCCGCGGCGATCGGCCGCGACTCCCAGGTCATGATCGGCAGCAGCCCGTGCGCCCAGGAGCGCGTGACGGCGTTCGCCCGGAACGACTCGTCCCAGCCGCTGAAGTAGCCGACGGTCTGCGAGGTCGTGGCGAGCTTCGACATCGCGTCGTCGTAGGTCGCCCAGTTGAAGGGCGCCTGCTCGGTGTACAGGCCGAAGTAGCGGTTCGTCGGCGCGGTCAGCGCCGAGAGCAGCGGGGTCGCCTGCTTCGTGGGCGCCGGGCTCGGGGCCTTCGTCGGCTGCGGGGTCGGCTTCGCGGTGGGCGCGGGCGTCGGCCTGGCGGTCACGGTGACGGTCGGACGCGGCACGGGGCGCGTCGTGGGCCTGCCGGAGGCGGCCGGAGCCGAGGACGCCGCGGGCTCCGCGCCGGGACGCCGGCTCGGCTGCGCGGCCGGGGGCCGTGTGCTCGAGCCGCGCGAGGCGACGGGCGCCGGCACGGCCCCGCTCGGCGTCCGGCCGGCGGTCTCGGCCGCGCGCTGCACCGACACCGCAGCCTCCGCGGCCCGACCGTCGCCGCCGTACGCGGCCTTCAGCGCGGCGTCGCGGGTGCGCACCTCGCGCCGCAGGCCGGTGACCTTGGACGCGAGCTGCGCGTTCTGCGCCTTCAGCAGCGCGGCCGCGGGGTTCGCGACGACCTCCGCCACCTTGCCCGCGGTCGCGACCACCGGCAGGCCGGGCAGTGCCCAGACCACGCCGACGACCAGGGCCAGCGTCGTGCAGATGGCCACCGCGCCGACCGCGGCGCGACGGGAGTGGCGGTGCTCCGACGACCACCAGTGCTTCGGGCCCTGCGGGCCTCCGGTCTCTTCGGGCTCAGACAACGAGGATCGCCTCCAGTGCGAGGACGCCGGCGCCGATCAGGTAGGGCAGGGCGGCGTACGGGTTGAGGGTGCGTCGGGCGACGCCGGGAGCGGCGGCCAGCGGCGCCGCGTCGAAGCGGGCCTGCAGCAGCTCGGTGCCGGTGGGGTGCGCCAGACCGCCGGAGGCCCCGACCAGCACCGGCTCCGGCACGACGTCCAGCACGGCGCTCTCCTGCGCCCCGCCGCCGTAGGCGCCCGCCCGGGTGCCCCAGCCGCTGGCGTGCGCCAGCCGGAAGAAGCCGATCAGGCGGATCGGCATCAGGAAGGCCGTCGACACCAGGATGAAGAGCGGCAGGCGGAAGAAGTCGGAGGGCACCTCGGCCAGGTGCCGCAGCTGGCGCAGCGCCATGCTCAGCACCGAGGAGACGACCATCAGTCCGATGACCGTGGCGAGCCCCGCCTGGACGCCGTACTCGTTCAGGATGCCCGCATAGAAGTTGACGCCCTCGCCGCGGATCGAGCGCCAGATCCAGCCGCCGATCACGCCGGCCAGCAGGAACGGCAGCAGGATGTCCATCGCGAAGAACAGGGCGAGCACCGGGGCGTGCCCCAGCATCCAGGGCATCATCCGCAGGGTGTTGTACTGGCTGCCCCGCGCCCAGCGCAGCTGCTGCTTGAACAGCTTCTTCACCTGCAGGGGTGCGTCCGTGTAGCAGAGGCTCGTGTACTGGTAGACGGTGCGGTAGCCCTCCTTCAGCGTGAGGTTCGTCAGCGTGCGGTCGTCCGACACCTCCAGGAAGACGCCCATGAACTTCTCCGTCATGAAGCGGTCCATGACGCGCATCAGGATCGAGCGGCGGAACGCGATCGTGCGACCGGGCAGGCAGCCCACCTGGCCGAGCACGCTCTGCGCGGGCATCGAGTAGAGGGCCCGCGAGTTCTCCAGCCAGTCGGCCCAGCGGGTGATCCAGCTGCGCGTCGGCTCCAGGATGCGCTGGCGGGTGGTGACGCCTCCCACGGTGTCGTCGGCGAACGGCTTCACCAGCTCGGCGAGCGTCCCGTCGGTCCAGACGGTGTCGGAGTCGACCAGCACCGTGATCTCGCCGCTCGACAGCCGCGTGCCGATCATCACGGCGTTGCGCTTGCCGGGGATCGGCGTGTGCGTCCAGGTGACCAGCGGCGCGAACTCCTCGCAGACCGCCTGCAGCGCCTCGTTCGGCTTGCCGTTGATCACCACGATGATCTCGCCGGGCCGCTGCTCCACCATGCGGGCGAGGACGTCGCGGAACAGGTCGAGCGGCTCGTCCACGACGGGCACCACGACGCTGGTCGTGCCGGTGAACTCGCCGGTGAAGGGGCGGTAGCGGCGCGAGAGCAGCACCTTGGCCAGCCAGAGCGCCCAGATCAGTGCGGAGTAGAGCACGAACAGGTAGAACTCGGCGTGGCCCTCGAGGAGGTGCTTGATCTGCAGGATGAAGATGAACACGGCGCGGCGCATCGCCTCTCGACGTCGGTGGGTGGGTCCCCGGCTGGGTGGCCGGGTTCCGGATGCCGCATCGTCGAGGTCCGGTGGCAGCGAGTATGCAAGGGCCGAAAACCGCAGCGCGACCGCGCTGGTCCGATTCGTCGGCCGGTCAGCATCGCCCGGGTTTCCGGCGTGTGACGGGGTCCCCCACCTGACGGACCCCGCAGCGTGTCGGCCGTTCGGCGGACACGACCGACCGCGGCGACGAGTGCGGAGGACGGTGAAATCCCTGGTGAGCCCGGAATCGTCAATGCGTCTGGGCAGAGGGCGACCAGCAGGTGCCGGAGCAGCGTCGCGAAGCGCTCGGGGTACATCTGCGCCCCGGCGGGGTACATTTCGCGACGAGCGCGTGTCGGCCGGATTCCGCAGGCGCCATCCGCCCCTCGAACGGGGGCCGCAGAGCGACCGATGCGCTGCTGCCCGGACCTGCGACGTCCGACCAGGGGCGCCCCTGGTCGGACGTCGCAGACTCGGTCAGTACCCCTGAGCGGCCAGGCGGGCGCGCACGGCGGGCAGGAACGCCTGAGACCAGCGCACGTGCCCGCGGTCGTTCGGGTGGAACAGGTCGCCCGCCGCGTTGCGGATCGCGTCGAAGGGACCCCCGACGCCGGTGACCGCGTTCAGCGGCGCGAGCACGTGCCCGTGCTGCTCGACCAGCTCGTGCACGATCGCGTTCATGCGGGCGACCCGGCCGGCGACGGGCACGGGGCTGAAGCTGGGGACGTCGGCGACGATCGCGCCCTCGGGCAGCGCGGCGAGCACCTGGTCCAGCTCGCGGCGGAACCGCTCGGGCTCGAACGTCCACACGTCGTTCGCGCCGACGTCGATCGTGCAGACGAGCGCGGTCTGCTTCGGGATCCGGTGCAGCTCGTCCGACAGCACCACCGCGCAGGTCGCACCGTCGATCGCCAGGTTGCGCACCCGCACGTGCTTCCCCGTGGCGCGTCCGATCTCCTCCGCGAGCAGCCCGACGTAGCCGCGCTCGGGCTTCGACGCGCCGAGGCCCAGCGCCGCGGAGTCGCCGAGCGCCAGGTAGAGCACGCTGCCGTCCTGCACCCGCCCCCGCTCCTGCCAGTGCACGTGGTGGGCCGGGATGCGGTTCGTCAGCAGCACCGTCCACGCGGCGCGGTGCCGAGCCAGCCAGACGCCGTACGCGGCCGCGCCCGCGGCGACCGCGATCCCGCCGATCCTCGCTGCGCGGCTCATCGACGTGACCCGATCGCGGCGACCGAGCCGCCGGTCGCGGTCAGGAGGTCGGCGGGCGCCAGCTCGATGTCGAAGCCGCGGCGACCGCCCGACACGGACACCGTCGCCAGCGGCAGCGCGCTGTCGTCGAGCACCACGGGCAGGCTCGTCCGCTGGCCCAGGGGGCTGATGCCGCCGACCACGTACCCGGTGCGCCGCTCCGCGACCGCGGGGTCGGCCATCACCGCCCGCTTGGCTCCGGCGGCCGCCGCCAGCGCCTTCAGGTCGAGCATCGCCGACACCGGGACGACCCCCACCACCAGCCGCCCCTCGGCGTCCGCGACCAGCGTCTTGAAGACCCGCTCGGGCGCGACCCCCAGCTCCCGCGCCGCCTCGAGGCCGTAGCCCTCGGTCGCCGCGACGTGCTCGTAGGGGTGCGGGACGTACGGCAGCCCCAGGGCGTCGAGGGCCTTCGTCGCGGGGGTCCCCGGCGCGCGCTTCGTCATGCGGTCATCCTGCAGCGGTCGCCTCGGAACGGATGAAGGAGATGCGGGCGGGCGCCGCAGGATCCGGCTCCGACCGGATGCGGCACCGGGATCTCCTGCCTCCGGCGCGACGGGCTCAGGTCTGGCAGCGCGGGCACCAGTAGGTCTCGCGGTCCTGCGCGCCCCGGCCGGGCTGCACCGGATCGCCCAGCGTGCCGCCCACGATCCTCGTGCCGCAGCGGCGGCAGGGCTTGCCCGTGCGCCCGTAGACCCAGTCCTGCTTTCCGGCCCGCGTGTCGCCGGTGGTCGTGCGCTCCATCCGGTTGCGGTTCGCGTCCAGCGTGCGCTTCGCCAGGGCGACCATGCGGGGCAGGTCGGGCACCTCGGACACCGGCCGGGTGGGCAGCACGCCGCGCAGGAAGCACAGCTCGTTCCGGTAGACGTTGCCGACGCCCGCCAGGTTCCGCTGGTCCAGCAGCGCCAGCCCGATCGCCCGCTCCGGCTGGCGCTCGATGTTCCGCACCGCCTGCCCCGCGTCCCAGTCCGGTCCCAGCAGGTCGGGCCCGAGGTGGCCGACCACCGACTCCTCCTCGTCCCGCCGCAGCACCTCGAGCGTGCCCAGGGCGAAGCCGACCGCCTGCCATTGAGCGGTCTCGAGCACGATGCGCGCCTCGAACGCCGGCCGCCGCCACCTGGTGCCGTGCCGGTACAGGTGCCAGGCGCCCTCCATCTTCAGGTGGGAGTGGATGAGGGCCTGCTCGGTGCGCAGCAGCAGGTGCTTGCCGCGGCTGCCGCTCGACTCGATCCGCTCGCCCGTCAGGTCGACGGTCGCGTAGCGGGGCACGCGGACGTCGCACCGCGTGAGCACCTGCCCGGCCAGCGCCGAGTGCAGGTTCTTCGCGGCGCGGTAGACGGTGTCGCCCTCAGGCACGTCGCCCGACCAGCCCGGTGTCGCCCTCAGGCACGGAGCCGCAGCCCCTTCGGCGTCGCCGCGAACCCCGCGGTCTCCAGGCGCTTGCCGAACTCGGTGCCCAGCGCGTACTCGCCGTCCACCTTCTCCACGACCAGCTGCGGCACGGCTCCGGACTTCACCGCGGCGGCGAGGCCGTCGGCGGCCAGCCCCAGGGCCTGCTCCTCCACGGTGAACCGCAGCACCGTCCTGCCGCCGCGCTCGACGTACAGCAGCAGGTCGCCGTCGACCAGCACGACCAGGGCGCCGGCCTTGCGACCCGGGCGGTGCCCGCCGTCCCCGGCCGCGTCGGGCCACGGCAGCGCGGCGCCGTAGGGGTTGGCGGGGTCCGTCGCCGCCAGCACGACGACGGCAGGGTCCCGCACCTCGTCGTTGGACGCGCGGCTGTGGCTGCGGAGCCGGTCGACCGTGCCCGCGGTGGAGAACTGCGCCGCCCCCAGCTGCTCCACGAAGTAGCCGCGCCGGGCCCGGCCGGCCTCCTCCAGGGCCGCCAGCGTCTTGTAGACCAGCGCGAACCCGCCGGGCACCTGCTCGGCCTGCACCGCGCCGCGGGTGACCACCCCGTAGCGGTCCAGCAGGATCTCGGCGGTGGCCGCCGCCCGCACGGTGGGGTCGTCCTCGGCCAGCGGGAGGATCGCCCAGCGGCCCGCGGAGGTGGGCGGCCCGCTGCGCACGGGCAGGGCCGG
>JAKONM010000321.1 GCA_022701925.1 Microbacteriaceae bacterium | reverse complement strand
ATGTCGCACAGGAAGGGGACCTTCGCCACGACCGCCCGCACCCCGTCGGCCAGGGCGCCGGCGGCCAGCGCCGCGGCGCCGCCCTGGCTGCCGCCGACGACGGCGACGCGGCCCGGGTCGACCAGGGGCAGGGTTCGCGCGGCGTCCACCGCCAGCACCGCGTCGGTGAAGAAGCGCGTGTAGTAGTAGGTCGCGGGCGAGCCGATGCCGCGGGTCATGACGCCCGGGATCTGCGGGCCCGTGCCCGCGTCGTCGGGGGTGACGCCCTCGCTCCAGCCGGACCCCTGCCCGCGCGTGTCCATCAGCAGGTGCGCGTAGCCGGCGCCCGCGAAGGTCAGGTTCTCGATCGCGGCCCCGCGCCCGCCGCCGTAGCCCACGTACTCGACGACGGCGGGCAGCGGGCCCTCCCGGCCGGCCGGCGCGCGCAGCCAGCCGCGCACGCGCTGGCCGCCCCAGCCCGAGAACTCCACGTCCCAGGTGCGGATCGCGGTCAGACCGGTCTCGACCTCGTGCAGCCGGGGCGCGGCGACCAGTCCGCGCGACCGCTCGACCTCCTGCGTCCAGAACGCGTCGAACCCGGGCGGCTCGGCCGTGGCGGTGCGGTGGGCGCGCAGCGCCTCCTCGGGCAGGTCGGTGAACATCGGCGGCCCCTTCGTCGCGACGGTGTGGGTGGATCCTATGTTGCCGCCGGCAACATTCCTCCGGATCGCAGCCGTCCGCGCGCCCGTCGCGCACCCCGGACGCGGGGCGCAGGCATTCGGAGACGCGCGATGATCGACCCGCGGGAGCGTTGCGCCACGGCGGAGCGCCCGCCTATGTTGTTCCCTACAACATTCCCGTACGACCGAACGGATCCACCATGGCGACGACGCCGACCCGTGACGACAAGTTCTCCTTCGGCCTCTGGACCGTCAACTACAACGGGTCCGACCCGTTCGGCGGCCCGACGCGCGCGCACCTCGACACCGTGCACGTCGTCGAGAAGCTGGCCGAGCTGGGGGCCTACGGCCTCACCTTCCACGACGACGACCTGTTCGCGTTCGGCTCCACCGACGCCGAGCGCCAGACGGAGATCGACCGGCTCAAGCAGGCGATGAGCGACACCGGCGTCGTCGTGCCGATGGTCACGACGAACCTGTTCAGCGCGCCCGTCTTCAAGGACGGCGGCTTCACCTCGAACGACCGCGCGGTCCGGCGCTTCGCGCTGCGCAAGGTGCTGCGCAACATCGACCTGGCCGCCGAGCTGGGCGCCAAGACCTTCGTCATGTGGGGCGGCCGCGAGGGCGCCGAGTACGACCAGGCCAAGGACATCCGCGCCGCGCTCGAGCGCTACCGCGAGGCCGTGAACCTGCTCGGCGACTACGTGACCGACAAGGGCTACGACCTCCGCTTCGCCATCGAGCCGAAGCCGAACGAGCCCCGCGGCGACATCCTGCTGCCGACGCTGGGCCACGCCCTCGCCTTCATCCAGACGCTGGAGCGCCCGGAGCTGGTCGGCGTGAACCCCGAGGTCGGTCACGAGCAGATGGCGGGCCTGAACTTCCAGGCCGGCATCGCGCAGGCCCTCTACACGGGGAAACTGTACCACATCGACCTCAACGGGCAGCGCGGCATCAAGTACGACCAGGACCTGGTCTTCGGCCACGGCGACCTGCAGAACGCGTTCGCCCTCGTCGACCTGCTCGAGAACGGCGGCCCCGACGGCGGCCCGACCTACGACGGCCCGCGCCACTTCGACTACAAGCCGAGCCGCACCGAGGACGAGTCCGGCGTGTGGGAGTCGGCCGCCGCGAACATGCGCACCTACCTGCTGCTGAAGGAGCGCGCCGCGGCCTTCCGCGCCGACCCGGAGGTGCAGGAGGTGCTGCAGTCCGCGAAGGTGACCGAGCTGTCGTCCCCGACGCTGAACGACGGCGAGTCGTACGACGACCTGCTGGCGGACCGCAGCGCCTACGAGGACTTCGACACCGACGCGTACTTCGACGGCAAGGGCTTCGGCTTCGTGCGCCTGCAGCAGCTGGCCCTCGAGCACCTGCTCGGCGCCCGCTGAGCAGCGCTGCCGGAGGCTCGGGCGCATGACGCTGGTCGCAGGGGTCGATTCGTCGACCCAGAGCTGCAAGGTGGTCGTGCGCGACCTCGAGACGGGTGCCGTGGTGCGGCAGGGCCGCGCCCGGCACCCGGACGGCACGGAGGTCGACCCGGCCGCCTGGTGGTCCGCCCTGCTGGAGGCGTTCGCGGACGCCGGCGGCCTGGACGACGTGGCGGCCGTGTCGATCGCCGGTCAGCAGCACGGCATGGTCGCGCTGGACGCGGAGGGCCGCGTCGTGCGCGACGCCCTGCTGTGGAACGACACCCGGTCGGCGCAGGCCGCCCTCGACCTGATCGAGGAGGCCGGCGCCGAGGCCCTCTCGGCCGCCACGGGCACCGTCCCCGTCGCGTCGTTCACGGCGACGAAGCTGCGGTGGCTGCGCGATGCGGAGCCCGAGCGGGCCCGCCTGGTGGCCGCGGTCGCACTGCCGCACGACTGGCTGACGTGGCGCCTGCTGGGCTACGGGCCGGAGGGCGAGTCCCCCGAGGGGCCCGTGCTGGAGGCGCTGGCGACGGACCGCTCCGACGCCAGCGGCACCGGCTACTTCGACTCGGTGCGCGACCGGTACGACCGCGGGATGGTCGAGCTGGCGCTCGGGCACGACGTGGTCCTGCCGCGCGTGCTGCGCCCCTCCGACACGGCCGGCCGCACCGTGGCGGGCATCGACGGGGTGCCCGCCGGCATCGTGGTCGGGGCGGGCGCGGGCGACAACGCGGGCGCCGCGATGGGGCTGGACGCGCTGCCGGGCGACGTCGTGGTGTCCATCGGCACCTCCGGCACCGTCTTCGCCGTCAGCACCACCCCGACGCACGACGCGTCGGGCACCGTGGCCGGCTTCGCCAGCGCCAGCGGCGAGTACCTGCCGCTGGTCGCGACGCTGAACGCGGCGCGGGTCCTCGACACGACCGCCGCCCTGCTCGGCGTCGACCACGACGAGCTGGGGCGCCTGGCGCTGCAGGCCCCTCCCGGGGCCGACGGCCTGGTGCTCGTGCCCTACTTCGCCGGCGAGCGCACGCCGAACCTGCCCGACGCCACCGCGTCGCTGCTGGGGATGACGCTGACCTCCACGACGCGGCCCGGGCTCGCCCGCGCCGCCGTGGAGGGCCTGCTCTGCGCGCTCGCCGACGGCCTGGCCGCGGTGCAGGGGCAGGGCGTGCGGGCGCAGCGGCTGCTGCTGATCGGCGGCGCGGCCTTCAACCCCGCGGTGCAGGCCATCGCCGCGCAGGTGTTCGCCGAGCCGGTGGTCGTGCCGGCCGCCGGCGAGTACGTGGCGGCGGGCGCGGCCGTGCAGGCCGGCTGGGCGCTCAGCGGCTCACGGCCGCAGTGGCCGGTGGCCGAGGTCGCCACCCCGCAGCAGGACCACCGCCCCGAGATCCTGGAGGCCTACCGGGCGGCCGCCGCCCGCGTGCGCTGACCTCGCGGGAGCGCGAGCCCACTGCCCCAGCCCGTCCCGCGACGGGCTGGGGCAGGATCGAGCCAGCACCTTCAAGGAGGCGACGTGACGGAGCGTTCCCGCCCGCAGATCCACCTGACCGCCGCCGACGGCTGGCTCAACGACCCGCTGGGCCTCACCTGGCACGACGGCGCCTACCACCTGTTCTTCCAGCACGTGCCGGGCAGCACCGAATGGGCGCCGGGGTGCCACTGGGGCCACGCGGTCTCCACCGACCTGGCGCACTGGCGCGAGCTGCCCGTCGCGCTGGCCCCGGACGACGAGGACGACGGGGTCTGGTCCGGGAGCCTGGTGGTGGGCCCCGACGGCGCCGCGACAGTGCTCTACACGGCCGTGCACGAGGCCGACCTCGACCAGGGCGAG
The DNA here is from genome assembly GCA_022701925.1 of Microbacteriaceae bacterium. Taxonomy (GTDB): domain Bacteria; phylum Actinomycetota; class Actinomycetes; order Actinomycetales; family Microbacteriaceae; genus Amnibacterium. The sequence goes on along the minus strand of JAKONM010000321.1, from coordinate 16,059 downwards.
ATCCGGCTGGCGCACCCCGTCGACGACTCCTGGGTCGAATGGCGGAAGGGCGGCACCGTGCTGGCGGCCCCGGAGTCGCCCGCCACCGCGATCTTCCGCGATCCGTTCGTGCTGCGGGAGGACGACGGGTGGCGCATGCTCGTCGGCGGCGCGCTGGAGGACGGCACCGCGGTCGCCTTCTCGTACACCTCCCCCGACCTCGCCGCGTGGACGCCCGCGGGCGTCGCCGCCGAGCGGTCCGGCGCGCTGCAGCAGCCCGTCTGGACGGGTACCGGATGGGAGTGCCCCCAGCTCATCGAGGTCGACGGCGCCCACGTGCTGGTCGTCTCCGCCTGGGCGCCCGGCGCGATCCACCATGCGGCCGCCGCCGTGGGCGACTGGGTCGACGGCCGGTTCCTGGCGCGCGCGTGGCAGCAGCTGACGCTCGGCCCCGGCTACTACGCGCCCAGCGTCTTCCGCGATCGTGAGGGGCGGGCCTCGATCGTCTTCTGGATCCGCGACGTCGGGTCGCCGGGCGACGGCTGGCAGGGCGCGATCAGCGTGCCGCACCTGCTGGGCGTGCAGGACGGCCGCGTCGTCACCCGCCCGCACCCCGACGCGACGGCCGCCGCGCACCGGGTCGAGGTGGGCGCCGCGGCGGAGGCGACGACCGACGGGCCGACCCTGGTCGAGGCCGCCGTCGGCATCGCCTCCGACCTGCGGGTCGTGGAGGCGCCGTACGCGGAGGTCCGCATCCGCGCCGCGGGCGCCGACCTGGTCGTCGAGCTCGACGGCGTGGAGCGGACGCGGTTCCCGCGGGACGCCGAGCGCCTGCAGGTGCTGGTCGACGGGCCCGCCGTGGAGCTGTGGCACGGGGCGACCCTGTTCGCCTGCGGGCGCTGACCGCCGTGATCGAGCTGCCCGAGCCGCCCCGGCTCACCGCGCCGTCCACGGACGTGCGGGTCGGCTACCTGGTCGGCGAGCAGGCCGACGTGGTCGCCCGCGGCACCGACGACGCCTGGCTCGGGCCCGCCAGCCGCGACTTCGCCGCCTTCGTCGCCGCCCGCACCGGCGTGGTGGAGCGGTGGGGCGTGCCGTCGACGCTGCTGTGGTTCACCTCCGGCCCGTACTACCTGGGCACCCTGGTGCTGCGGCACCGGCTGCTGGAGCACGGCTACGGCGGTCACATCGGCTACCACGTCGTCGCGCCGTGGCGGCGCCAGGGCCACGCGACGGCGATGCTGGCACAGGGGCTGCAGCACGCCCGCGACCTGGGCGTCGACCGAGCGCTGCTCACGGTGGCGCCGGAGAACGAGTGGTCCCGCCGCGTGGTGCTGGCGAACGGCGGCGTGCCGGACGGCCGCAACGGCGAGGGCGAGGACCGCTTCTGGATCGGGACGGCGGGGTGAGCGGGTTCGCACCGCGCTCCGCGCCGCGGAGCGCGCGCCCCCGGGGCCGCGGTAGGAATGGTCCGTGAAGGCGGCGACGATCTACGACGTCGCCCGCCGCGCCGGGGTGTCGCACCAGACGGTCAGCCGCTTCCTCGCGGGCTTCGAGGGCATCCGTCCCGAGACGCGCGCGAAGGTGGAGACCGCGCTGAGCGAGCTGGAGTACCGGCCGAACACCGCGGCCCGCCTGCTGCGCACGCGGCGCACCAACCGCATCGGCGTGCTGGCCGACCGGGTCGACCAGGTCGGGCCGGCGCGGATCATCGCCGGGGCGACCGCCGCGGCCCGCGAGCGCGGCTACCTGCTGGACGTGGTGCTGAGCAACGGCATCGAGGTGGAGGCGATCGAGGCGGCGCTCGCCCTGGTGAACGAGCACCAGGTCGCCGGCATCCTCGCCACCGCGCAGACGGACCTGATGGTCGACTACCTGCTGCGGCACGCCGGATCGGGGCCGATGGTGATCGACGCCCGGCTGCCCGCGTTCCCCGGCGGACCGTCGCGCAACGAGTACGCCGGCGCGGTGTCCGCGGACCACCTGATGGACCTGGGCCACCGCCGCGTCGGCTACGTCAGCGGGCCGCTCGGCTGGCTCGCGGCGTCCGGCAGGAGGGCCGGGTTCGTCGACCGCGTCGCCGAGCGCGGGGGCGAGGTCGTGTGGACCCGCGAGGGCGACTGGGCGGCGGACTCCGGAGACCGGGCGTGGCGCGACCTGGGGCCGGAGGAGCGCGCGGTGACCGCCGTGGCGACGGGCAACGACAGCATGGCGATCGGCCTGATCAGCGCGGCGACGCAGGACGGCGTGCGGGTGCCGGACGACCTGAGCGTGATCGGCAACGACGACATCCACGAGTCCCGGTACCTGCTGCCCGCGCTCTCCACGGTGGGGGTGGACTTCGAGGGCGAAGGACGCCTGATGGTCGAGCAGCTGCTCGCCCAGGTCGAGGGCGGCGAGGCGGACGCCGGGTCCTGCCGGCTGCCCGAGCTGGTCGTCCGCGCCTCCACCCGACCGCTCGGCTGACGGTCGGTCCGGGTCCGGGCCCGCCCCTCGCGGCTGCCTCGACTGCTGAGGCGTTCCGGACACGACTCGGTAACGACGCGGCGCTCCGCGTGTCGCGCCTTGCGGAGTGAGCGCTCACGGATTACCGTCCCGTCCAGCCCCGCGATGTTATCGACAACATCGCCTGACTGATCGGTCGACGATGACTTCTGCCCTGCCGTTCTCCGGCGTCCTGTTCGGCGCCGCCTACTACGCGGAGTACCAGCCCGAGGGCGTGCTCGAGCGCGACCTGGACCTGATGGCGGAGGCCGGCTTCACCGCGATCCGCGTCGGGGAGTCGGTGTGGTCGACGTGGGAGCCGCGCGAGGGCGAGTTCGAGCTGGACTGGCTGCAGCCGGTGCTCGACGGCGCCCACGCCCGCGGCATCCGCGTCGTGCTCGGCACCCCGACGTACGCGGTGCCGCTCTGGCTCGCCCGTCGCCACCCCGAGATCGTGACCGAGGTCGAGACGGGCCGCCGCATCGGCTGGGGCGGCCGGCAGGAGATGGACCAGAGCCACCCCGCCTACCGCTTCTACGCCGAGCGGGTCGCGCGCAAGGTGGTCGAGCGCTACGCGGACCACCCCGCGGTGGTGGGCTTCCAGGTCGACAACGAGCCCGGCCTGATGCTGCCCCGCAACGAGCACACCTTCCAGGGCTTCGTCGACTGGCTGAAGGCCCGCTACGGCACCGTGGAGGAGCTGAACCGCGAGTGGGGCCTCGTGTACTGGTCGCACCTGCTGTCCGACTGGTCGGACCTCTGGCGGCCGGACGGCAACTGGTCGCCGCAGTACGCGCTGGAGTGGCGCCGCTACCAGTCCACGCTCGCCACCGACCTGATCGGCTGGCAGGCCCAGATGGTGCGCGAGTACGCCCGCGACGACCAGTTCGTCACCACCTGCATCTCGTACACGAGGCCGCAGATCTCCGACGACGAGCTCGCCGCCTCCCTCGACGTGACCGCGGGCAACCCGTACTACCGGATGCAGTCGGGCCTCGACGCGGGCGTCGACGAGGACCGGCACGCGGCCTGGAACCACCGCAGCGTGTGGGCGCTCTTCCAGTGGGCGGACCGCGCCTGGTCGAGCAAGCAGGCGCCGTTCCTCGTCACCGAGACGAACGCGCAGTCGATCAGCGGGCCCTTCGACAACCGCCCGCCGCACCCGGGGCAGCTGAAGCAGGCGGCCTTCGCGCTGCTCGCCCGCGGCGGCCGCATGGTCGAGTACTGGCACTGGCACACGCTGCACTTCGGCACCGAGACCTACTGGGGCGGCGTGCTGCCGCACAGCCAGAAGCCCGGCCGCGTCTACCGCGAGGTCGCCGCGCTCGGCGCCGACCTGAAGGCGCTGGGCGACGCGCTGGACGGCTTCGAGCCCGACGCCGAGGTGCTGTTCGTCTGGTCGACCGACTCCAAGTGGGACCTCGAGGTGCAGTCGCCCCTGGCGATGCCGGGCGGCGCCTCCCCCGACACCGCGTCGTACCAGCGCATCGTCGACGCCCACTACCGCGGCCTGGTCGAGGCCGGCGCGCAGGTGCGGATGATGCACGCCCGCCAGCTGGCCGCCGCCGACCCCGCCGACCTGGTCCGCCGCTTCCCCGTGCTGGTGGCGCCCGGCCTGTACACCGCGAGCGACGAGGTGCTGGCCGCCCTGCGCGCCTACGCGGAAGCGGGCGGCCACCTGGTGCTCGGCATCCGCACCGGCTACGGCGACCACCTGGGTCGCGCGCGGCTGGCGGTCGCCCCGGCGCTGCTGGCCGACGCCGCCGGCGCCTGGTACGACGAGTACTCGAACCTCGACGAGCCCCTGTCCGTCGAGGCGGGAGCGGCGATCGAGCTGGAGGCGGGCTCCGCCGGTGTCGAGTGGGTCGACGTGCTGCAGGTCGACGGCGCCGAGGTGCTGGCCTCCTTCGCCCCCACCGAGCTGGGCGCCGAGGCGGCGCTGGTGACCCGCGCCGCGGGCTCCGGCCGCATCACCACGGTGCCGACCAAGCCGAACGCCGCCTTCTCCCGCAGCATCGCCCGCTGGCTCGTGCCCGCGCCCGCCGCCGCCGCCTGGTCGGCGGACGACACCGTCACCGTCACCACCGGCGCCTCCGCCGGCCGCCGCATCGTGTTCCTCGCGAACTGGTCCGGCAGCCCCGCCTCCGTCACCGCACCCGCCGCCGCCCGGGACCTCGTGTCCGGCGCGACCTACGGCGCCGGTGACCCCGTGCCCCTCGAGCGACGCGCAGCAGTCGTGCTCGAGGTCGTGGACCGCTCGGCCGAGTAGTCCACCGCCCTTTCGACGAAGAGAGACGACCATGCTCACGCGACGTCAAGCGACGATCACCATGGGAGGGATGGCGGTCAGCGCCATGCTCGCCCTCTCCGGATGCGCCCCCTCGGTGGGCGGCGCCACGGGCGGCGCCAGCGCCTCCGCGGCCGCGGTGTCCCAGGCCGACATCGACAAGGCGATGGACACCGCCACGACCCTGACGGTCTGGAGCTGGGTGCCGAACCTGCAGAACCAGGTCGACCTGTTCGAGAAGAAGTACCCGAAGATCAAGGTGAACCTGGTCAACACGACCGGCGGCGCCCAGCACTACCCGAAGCTGCGCAGCGCGCTGAAGGCCGGCAAGGGCATCCCCGACGTGGCGCAGGTCGAGATGCAGTTCATCCCGTCCTTCGTGCAGACGAAGTCGCTGGCCGACCTGACCCCCTACGGCGCCGCCGACCAGAAGAGCGGCTACGTGGACTGGGTGTGGAACCAGGTCGCCGTGAACGGCAAGGTCTGGGCCGTGCCGCAGGACTCCGGCCCCCTGGGCAGCCTGTACCGCAAGGACATCTTCGACAAGGCGGGCGTCACCGAGGCGCCGAAGACGTGGGACGACTTCGCCGCGGCGGCGAAGCTGGTCAAGGACAAGACGGACTCGTACATCACCAACCTGCCGGGCAACGACGTCGGCCAGATGTACGGCTTCTTCTGGCAGGCCGGCGCGAAGCCCTTCAGCTACGACGGGAACAAGACGGTCGGCATCGACCTCGACTCCGCCGACACGCAGAAGGTCGTCGACTACTGGCAGAAGCTGATCTCGGACGACCTCGTCTCGGTCGACCCCGACTTCACCGACGAGTACTACCAGGGCCTGTCGCGCGACAAGTACGCGAGCTGGCAGGTCGCGGCCTGGGGCCCGATCTTCCTGCAGGGCACCGCGAAGAACACGAGCGGCAAGTGGCGCGCCGGCACGATCCCGCAGTGGTCCGAGGGCGAGAACGTCTCCGGCAACTGGGGCGGCTCGACGGACGCGGTCATGGAGGCGTCGCAGAACAAGATCGCGGCCTACGAGTTCTCGAAGTTCATCAACACGGACTCCGAGGCGGCCCTGCGGCTCGCGACCGAGCAGTTCCTGTTCCCGACCACCACCGCGATCCTCGAGGACCCCGAGTTCGTCGACCAGAAGTCGGAGTTCTACGGCGGCCAGCAGGTTAACAAGTTCTTCGCCGGCGTCTCCGACACCGTCGACAAGGACTTCCAGTGGCTGCCCTTCATGGACTACGTGGGCTCGAGCTACGGCGAGACCCTCGGCAAGGCCATCGCCGACAAGGGCGACCTGCGCGCCGCCCTCACGACCTGGCAGTCGCAGGTCACCGCGTACGCGAAGCAGCAGGGCTTCACCGTCAAGTAGGCCCGAGTGCCGGGCGGGCCCAGCGGCCCGCCCGGCACCGTCGTCCCGAGGAGGACCGATGACTGCTCTTCCCGCACGCCGCCGCCCAGGCCGCGTCCGCTCCGCCCAGACGCGCATGGCGTGGATCCTGCTGATCCCGTTCCTCGTCGTGTTCGTCGCGATGTTCCTGGTGCCGCTCGGCTACTCGTTCTACGTCAGCCTGTTCAGCTCGCAGCTGGTCGGCGGCACCGTGTTCGCCGGCCTCGGCAACTACGCCCGCGCGCTGCAGGACCCCAGCTTCTGGGGCGGGCTCGGCCGCGTCGCGCTCTTCCTGCTCGTGCAGGTGCCGATCATGCTGATCGCCGCCACCTTCTTCGCGCTGGCGCTCGACTCCGGACGCGTGCGCGGCGGCAAGGTCGTCCGCCTGCTCATCTTCCTGCCCTACGCCGTGCCCAGCGTCGTCGCCACATTGATGTGGGGCTACCTGTACGGCCGCGACTTCGGCCTGATCACTCAGCTGTTCCAGCTGGTGGGGCTGCCCTCGCCGAACCTGCTGTCGAGCAGCACGATCCTCGGCTCGACGATGAACATCGTCTGCTGGAGCTTCATCGGCTACAACATGATCATCCTGTACGCCGCGCTGCGGTCCATCCCCACCGAGCTCTACGAGGCGGCGGAGATCGACGGCGCCGGGCAGTTCCGCGTCGCGTGGAGCGTGAAGCTGCCGGCGATCCGGCCCGCGCTGCTGCTGACGGTGATCTTCTCGATCATCGGCTCGTTCCAGCTGTTCAACGAGCCGAACCTGCTGGCGAACATCGCCCCGAACGCGGTCGGCACCGACTTCAGCCCGAACCTCTACGCGTTCAACCTGGCCTTCAAGAACCAGGACATCAACTACGCCGCGGCGATCGCGTTCCTGCTGGGACTCGTCATCGCGATCATCTCCTTCGTCGTGCAGTCCGCGACGAACCGGAAGGAGCGCCAGGCATGACCGCCGCACCCGTCGCGACCGAGACGTCGCGCACCACCGCCGCCGCGACCGGCAGCAGGGCCACACGCAAGGTCGTGGAGCGGGGCGAGCGCCGCAGCAACGTGCTGACCGTGCTCGTGTGGATCACGCTGATCTACTTCCTGGTGCCGCTGCTCTGGCTGTTCGTGTCCTCGACCAAGGACAACGGCGACCTGTTCACGACCTTCGGGCTGTGGTTCGGCACCGCCTTCCGCCTGTTCGAGAACATCGGCAACGTCTTCACGTTCCAGGACGGCATCTTCCTGCTGTGGCTGCGCAACACCGTGCTCTACGCGGTGGTCAGCTCGGTCGGCGCCGCCGCGATGGCCACCGCCGCCGGGTACGCGCTGGCCAAGTACCGGTTCCGCGGGCAGGGCCTCGTGTTCGGCACGATCCTCGCGTCGATCATGGTGCCGCTCACGGCGCTGGCGATCCCGACGTACCTGCTGTTCGCCTCGGCGAACCTGACCGACAGCGTGTGGGCGATCATCCTGCCGTCGCTGGTCAGCCCCTTCGGCGTCTACCTGATGCGGGTCTACGCCGCGGACGCGGTGGACGACAGCCTGCTGGAGGCCGCGCGCATCGACGGCGCGGGCGAGTTCCGCATCTTCAGCACCGTCGCCCTGCGCCTGGTCGCGCCGGGCATCGTCACGGTGCTGCTGTTCCAGCTGGTCGCGACGTGGAACAACTACTTCCTGCCGCTGATCATGCTGAACACGCCGTCGCTGTACCCGGTCACGGTCGGCCTGGCCACCTGGCAGGCCTCCGCGTCGGCCGGCGGCGGCGCGCAGGTGCTGTTCTCGACCGTGCTGGCGGGGTCGTTCGTGTCGATCCTGCCGCTCGTGATCGCGTTCCTGTTCCTGCAGCGCTACTGGCAGTCGGGGCTGACGTCCGGCGGCGTGAAGGGCTGACGGGCGGCCCTCGGACCCCCGGGGCGTCGGCGCGGCCATCGGCCCGCACCGGCGCCCCTCACCATGACGGCCGCTCGCTCGAGCGGCGAGGAGGAAGTGCAGTGGATCGACTCTGGTACGGCGGGGACTACAACCCGGAGCAGTGGCCGCGGGAGGTGTGGGACGACGACGTGCGGCTGATGCGGCGCGCCGGCGTGACGGTCGCCACGGTCGCCGTCTTCTCGTGGGCGAAGCTCGAGCCGGCGGACGGCGAGTTCGACTTCGAATGGCTGGACGACGTCATCGACCGGCTGCACGCCGGCGGGATCCGGGTCGACCTGGCGACCGCGACGGCCTCGCCGCCGCCGTGGCTGGCGCTCGCGCACCCCGAGATGCTGCCGGTCACCGAGGACGGCGTGCGCCTGTCGGTCGGCTCGCGGCAGCACTACTCCCCCTCCTCCGCCGTCTACCGGCGGTACGCCGACCGACTGGTGCGGAATCTGGCGGAGCGGTACCGCGACCACCCGGCGCTCGAGGCCTGGCACGTGAACAACGAGCTGGCCTGCCACGTGCAGCGCGACTTCTCGGACGAGTCCGCGGCCGCGTTCCGGGAGTGGCTGCGGGCGCGCTACGGCACGGTCGAGGCGCTGAACGAGGCGTGGGGCACGCAGTTCTGGTCGCAGCAGTACGGCTCGTTCGACGAGGTGATGCCGCCGCGCGCGGCGCCGACCTTCCGCAACCCCGGGCAGCTGCTCGACTTCGACCGCTTCTCCTCCGACGCCTGGCTGCAGGTGTACCGGGCGGAGAAGGCGATCCTGAACGAGGTCTCGCCGGGCGTGCCGGTCACCACGAACTTCATGGGCTTCTTCAAGGGCCTGGACTACTGGCGGCACGCGACCGAGGTCGACTTCGTCACCGATGACCACTACCCCGACCCCGCGGACCCGGCCGCGCCGATGATCGCGGCGGCGACGCGCGACCTGATGCGGTCGCTGGGCGACGGACCCTGGCTCCTGATGGAGCAGGCGCCCTCCGCGGTCAACTGGCGGGCGCGGAACGCCGCGAAGCCCGCCGGGATGCACCGTCTGCTCTCCCTGCAGGCGGTCGCCCGCGGTGCCGACGGGATCATGCAGTTCCAGTGGCGGCAGTCGAAGGCGGGCGCGGAGAAGTTCCACTCCGCGATGGTCCCCCACGGCGGGGAGGACACCCGGGTCTACCGGGAGACCGTCGCCCTGGGCGAGGAGCTCGCCGGGCTCGCCGACCTCGTCGGCGCTCGGCAGGACGCCCGGGTGGGCATCGTCTTCGACTGGGACAGCTGGTGGGCCCTGGAGCAGGAGGCGACGCCGTCGTCGCTGTCGTACCCGCAGGTGGTGCTGCGCTGGTACGCGGAGCTGTGGCGGCGCGGGGTGCTGGTCGACTTCGTGCGGGCGGAGGGCGACCTGTCGCGGTACGCGGTCGTGATCGCGCCGGCGACGCAGGTGCTGTCGGAGGCCGCGCAGCAGAACCTGGCCGGTGTCGCCTCCTCCGGGCGCCGCCTGGTGGTCGGCTACCAGAGCGCGGTCCTGGACGAGCGGCTGCACGTGCTGCTCGGCGGCTACCTGGGCGCGCTGCGCCAGGTGCTCGGCGTGCGGGTGGAGGAGTTCGCCCCGCCGGCCGAGCCCTCCGTCAGCGGCGGCCCGGTGCCGGGGCTCGAGATCGCCGGGCTCGCCACGGGCGGCGCCGCGGAGTGGGGCGAGGTCGTGCGCGTCGACGACGCCGAGGTGCTGTCGACGTTCGTCGGCGGGATGCTCGACGGGCTGCCCGCCGTCACGCGTCGCGGCACCGCCTGGTACGTCGCGACGGCGCCCGACGACCTGGCGTCGGTGGTGGACGCGGTGCTCGAGGGCACCGGCGTCGAGCCGGCCGTCGCGGACCTGCCCGAGGGCGTGGAGGCCGTCCGCCGCGGGGACCGCCTCTTCCTGCTCAACTGGAGCCCGGCCGAGGTGCGAGTCGCGGGCGAGTCGATCGCCCCGCTCGGGGCGGCGATCCTCCGCGACTGACCCCGAGAGGGTGTTGCCGCTTCCCGCACGGTTCTCGACCGAGACCGTGCCCGAAGCGGCAACACCCGTCGGCGGGTCAGGCCTCGCGCTGCTTCGGGCTGGAGTTCTCCGTCTGCGCCGGGTCGGACTCCACCGCGTCGCCCAGCACCTCGTCGATGCGGGACAGCAGCTCGGCCGGGATCGTGACGCCGGCCGCCTTCACGTTCTCGTGCACCTGCTCGGGCCGGGAGGCGCCGATGATCGCGGTGGCCACGTTCTCGTTCTGCAGCACCCAGGCGACTGCCAGCTGCGCCAACGACAGGCCGACCTCGTCGGCGATCGGCTTCAGCCGCTGCACCCGGTTCAGGATGTCGTCCTGCATCCAGCGCTTGATGAAGTCGGCGCCGCCCTTGTCGTCCGTGGCGCGGCTGCCCTCCGGCGGCTGCTGACCCGGCAGGTACTTGCCGGTCAGCACGCCCTGCGCGATCGGGGACCAGACCACCTGGCTGATGCCCAGCTCCTTCGAGGCCGGCACGACCTCGCCCTCGATGACCCGCCACAGCATCGAGTACTGCGGCTGGTTCGAGATCAGCTGGAACCCCAGCTGCTTCGCCAGCGCGGCACCGTCGCGCAGCTGCTGCGCCGTCCACTCCGAGACGCCGACGTACAGCACCTTGCCCGCGCGCACGACGTCGGCGAACGCCTGCATCGTCTCCTCGAGCGGGGTGAAGTAGTCGAAGCGGTGCGCCTGGTACAGGTCGACGTAGTCGGTGCCGAGTCGCGTGAGCGACCCGTCGATCGACTCCATGATGTGCTTGCGCGACAGCCCCAGGTCGTTGTGCCCCTTGGGCCCGGTCGGCCCGAAGACCTTCGTGAAGATCTCCAGCGACTGCCGCCGCTGCCCCTTCAGCGCCTCGCCCAGCACGCTCTCCGCGACGGTGTTCGCGTAGACGTCCGCGGTGTCGAAGGTCGAGATGCCCGCGTCCAGCGCGGCGTGCACGCTGGCGATCGCGCGCTCGTTCTCGATCTGACTGCCCGCGGTCACCCAGTTGCCGTAGGTGATCTCCGAGATCTTGAACCCGGACTCGCCCAGGTAGCGGTACTCCATCGTCACACCCTCCCGCCGGAGCGTCCACGCCCCGGCGTCCCGACGCTACGCACGCCCCCTGAGTGAGCGGTCACCGGCCGCCCGTAGAAGGTGTCGCCACTTCGGTGACGGTGTGACCGCTCGAACCGTCACCGGAGTGGCAACACCTCTCCCGGGACGGCTGGGGCGCTGAGTCCGCTCCTCCCCAGCCCCGCTCCCGCGCGCCTCTCACTCGCGAGCCGCTTCCGCCTCCTCCCGCCCGGACGGCGCTGCACGATGCCCGTCCATGACGACGGATCCGCTCGAGGCGTTCGAGGAGAGGCCGTTCACCACACGGGAGGCACGGCAGGCCGGTGTCGGCGCTCGGCGTCTCCGGCACGGCCGCCTCGACCGTCCCTTCCGCGGCGTCCGCGCGTCGGCAGCGCCCACCACCGTGCTGGAGCCGGCTCGCGCCTACGAGGCGAAGACGGCCGGGCACGATTTCTTCAGCCACGTGACGTCCGCGGTGCTGCACGGCCTCCGACCGCCCCTCGCGCTGGAGCAGCGGATGGCGCTGGACGTCGCCGTCGTCCGGCCGCGGCGCGCGCCGCGTGACGTCCAGGTGCACGGGCACCACCTCGTCGTCCGCCCCGGTCTGGTCGTCGAACGGCGGGGCCTGCGCACCGCGAACGAGATCGAGACGCTCTGCCAGCTCGCGACCGTCCTGAGCGTCGACGAGCTGGTCGTGGCGGCCGAGACGCACCTGGCACCGCGACGGGATGCCAGCGCCGTGCGGCTCGACCGCGTCCTCACGGCCTTCAGCGACGCCGACCGCCGCCTCGGGCGGCGCCTCGCCCGTGCGGCGCCGCGCATCCGCATCGGGTCCCGCTCCGCGCAGGAGACCCGCGTCCGCCTGCTCCTGGTCGACGCCGGGCTGCCGGAGCCGCTCCTCGACCACCTCTGGACGGGACCTGACGGCGCCACCGTCGAGGGCGACCTCGTGCACCTGCGGGAGCGGGTGCGGATCGAGGTCGAGGGCGACCAGCACCGCACGGACAAGCGGCAGTGGCGCAACGACGTGGTCCGCTACGAGCGCCTGACGGACCTGGGCTGGCGGGTCGTCCGGATCAGCGCGGACGACGTGGTCCTGCGACCGCTCGAGACGGTCGAGCGCGTCCGTCGCGCGCTCGCCCGCTGACCTCCCCGACGCGCTTGCCGCTTCGGTGACGGTTCCGGGAGCGAAACCGTCACTGAAGCAACACCCTCGTCAGGCGGGTCAGGAGCGGTCAGAGGGCCTCGACGGCGGCCCGCTCGATCGCGAGGCCCGCGCTGTAGCGGTCCAGGTACGCGGCGAACGCGGCCACGTCGTCGGCCTGCGGCTCCACCGTGCGGAAGGCGGCGCCCGCGAAGACCTGCTCGTCCAGCCAGGTGGACAGATCGGAGTCCGCACCCGACGCCGTGTACGCGGCGAGCACCGCGATGCCCCAGGCGCCGCCCTCGGCCGCGGTCTCGCCGACCACGACCGGGGCGTCGAGCGCGCCGGCCAGGAAGCGCTCGGCGACGCCCTCCGTGCGGAACAGGCCGCCGTGGGCCAGCATCCGGTCGAGGCGCACGCCCTCCCCCGCCAGCACCCGCATGCCCAGGGCGAGCGTGCCGAAGACGCCGTAGATCTGCGCCCGCATGAAGTTCGCCAGCGTGAAGCGGCTGTCCGGGGTGCGGACGACCAGCGGCCGGCCCTCGTCGAGCCCTGCGATGGGCTCGCCGGACAGCAGGTTGTAGGCCAGCAGCCCGCCGGCGTCGCCCTCCCCCGCCAGCGCCTCCTGGAACAGCACCCCGAAGACCGCATCGGCGTCGAGGTCCGAGCCGGACGCCGCGGCGAAGCGGGTGAACAGCCCCGCCCAGGCGCCCAGCTCGCTGGCGCCGTTGTTGCAGTGCACCATCGCGACGGGCTCGCCGGAGGGGGTCGTCACCAGATCGAGCTCGTGGTGCTGCTGCGCCAGCGGCCCCTCCAGCACCACCATCGCGAACACGCTGGTGCCGACGCTGATGTTGCCCTCGCGCGGCGCGACGGAGTTCGTGGCCACCATGCCGGTGCCCGCGTCGCCCTCCGGCGGGCACAGCACGGCGCCGGCCTGCAGCACGCCGCTCGGGTCGAGGAGGGCCGCGCCCTCGGCGGTCAGCTCCCCCGCCGCAGCGCCCGCGTCCAGCACCTCCGGCAGCAGGCCGCGCAGCGCGGGGAGGCGGCCGTCGACCAGTCCGTCGAAGCGGGCGAGCATCCCCTCGTCGTAGTCGTGCGTCGCGGAGTCGATCGGGAAGACGCCGGAGGCGTCGCCGACGCCCAGCACGTCCCGGCCCGAGAGCCGCCGGTGCACATACCCGGCCAGGGTCGTGATCGAGGCGATCCGTGACACGTGCTCCTCGTCGTCGAGCACCGCCTGGCGCAGGTGCGCGACCGACCAGCGCATCGGGATGTTGACCCCGAACGCCTCCGACAGCTCGGCCGCGGCGGGCCCCGTGGAGGTGTTGCGCCACGTGCGGAACGGCACCAGCAGCCCGCCGTCCGCGTCGAACGCCAGGTAGCCGTGCATCATCGCGGAGACGCCGAGCGCCCGGAGGGACGTGACCGTCACGCCGTACCGACGCTGCGCGTCCGCCGCCAGGTCGGCCCATGCGGCCTGCAGCCCGGACTCGACGTCCTCGAGCGAGTAGGTCCAGCGGCGGTCGACGAAGCGGTTCTCCCAGTCGTGCGCGCCCGTGGCGATCACCGTGCCGCCGTCGTCGCCGATCAGACACGCCTTGATGCGCGTCGAGCCCAGCTCGACCCCCAGCACGGCCCGGCCGCCCTCGATCGCGGCCCGGGCGGCCGCCGCCTTCTCGTCGTCGGTCACGGCGCTCCCCTCTTCTCGGCCGCTCCCGCGGCGCTCGTCTTCACGGATCAGGCGGGGCAGTCCAGGCAGTGGCGCAGGCGCCACGCGGCCGCGGGCTCGACCAGCGGGGCGATCCACGGCTCCGCGGCGGCGCGCAGCCGGTCCCACTCCGCCATCACGGCCTCCAGGATCGTCAGCCGGGGCACCCCGGGCAGGCGGCGGGCCAGGCGCTCCACCAGCGCCTGCACCTCGTCGCAGCTGCTCATCGCGCGGTCAGAGCCCCCGCGCCAGGCGGTGGTACGCGCTGTTCCACTGCACCTCGCGCTGGAAGCCGCGCACGGTGGTGTCGCGGTCGATGATCAGCAGCTCGGTCTCCGTCATCGCCGCGAAGTCCTCCCAGACGTCGACGCCGACGGCGGTCGACATGACGGTGTGGTGCGCGGCGCCGGCGATCAGCCAGCAGGTGGCGGAGGTGCGGAAGTCGGGCTCGGGCCGCCACACGGCGCGGCCGACCGGCAGCTTCGGCAGGTCGTGCGGAGGCTCGACGACGTCGACGACGTTCGCGACCAGGCGGAACCGGTCCCGCACGTCCGACATGGCGACGACGACGGCGGGCCCGGCGTCGGTGTTGAAGACCAGGCGCACCGGGTCCTCCTTGCCGCCGATGCCCAGCGGGTGCACCTCGAGGCTCGGCTTCGCGGTCGTCAGGGAGGGGCTCACCTCCAGCATGTGCGCGCCGAGGATCAGCTGCTGACCCGGCTGGAGGTCGTAGGTGTAGTCCTCCATGAGGCTCGCGCCGCCGGGCAGCCCGGCGCCCATGACGTTGGCGATGCGCACCAGCGCCGCGGTCTTCCAGTCGCCCTCGGCGCCGAAGCCGTAGCCCTCGGCCATCAGGCGCTGCACCGCGAGGCCGGGCAGCTGCTTCAGCGCGCCCAGGTCCTCGAAGCTGGTGGTGAAGGCCCCGAAGCCGCCCTCCTCCAGGAACGAGCGCAGGCCCAGCTCGATCGCGGCGCCGTCGCGCAGCGACTGCCGGCGCTCCCCGCCCTCCCGCAGCTCGGGCACCACGTCGTAGAGGCGGTCGTACTCGGCGACCAGCGCGTCGACGTCCGTCTCGGCGACGGCCGCCACGCGGTCGGCCAGCTCGTTGACGCCCCAGGTGTTCACCTGCATGCCGAAGCGGATCTCCGCCTCGGTCTTGTCGCCCTCGGTCACCGCGACGAAGCGCATGTTGTCGCCGAAGCGCGCCAGCTTGAGGGTGCGGGCGGCGGTGCGGCCGGCGGCGGCGCGCTGCCACACCTCGACCCGGCTCTGCACCTCGGGGTCGGAGACGTGGCCGACGACGGTGGTGCGGGGCACGCCCATGCGCGACTCGATGTAGCCGAACTCGCGGTCGCCGTGCGCGGCCTGGTTCAGGTTCATGAAGTCGAAGTCGATCTCGGCCCAGGGCAGCTCGACGTTCGCCTGCGTGTGCAGGTGCAGCAGCGGCTTCTGCAGCGCGGTGAGGCCGCCGATCCACATCTTCGCCGGGCTGAACGTGTGCATCCAGGCGATCACGCCGATGACGCCGTCGTCCGCGTTGGCGTCGAGCATCGCGCGCCGGATGGACTCCGGGTCGGTCAGCACGGGCTGCCAGTCGACGGCCACGGGCACCCCGGCGCCCAGCTCGTCGGCGATGGCGCGGGACTGCTCGGCGACCTGGGCCAGCGTCTCCGGACCGTACAGGTGCTGGCTGCCGGTGAGGAACAGGACCCGGTAGGCCTCGAGGGTGGTGTCGATCTTCGGCATCGGCGGTTCCTTACGCGGTCTTCTCGAAACGGGCGTCGGTCGACTGCCCGTAGACGTTCTGGTAGCGGTCGAACAGGCTGTCGATCGCCTCCTGCGGGATGGGGACCAGGTCGCCGAGCTCGCGGGCGACGTGGACGCTGCGGGCGACGTCCTCCACCATGACGGCGGCCTTCACGGCGTCCTTCGCGTCCTTGCCGATCGTGAAGGGGCCGTGGTTGGCCATCAGCACGGCACGGCTGCGGTGCCCGGACAGCGTCTGCACGATGCCCCGGCCGATCGAGTCGTCGCCGATGATCGCGAAGGGCCCGACCGGGATC
>JAKONM010000296.1 GCA_022701925.1 Microbacteriaceae bacterium | reverse complement strand
TCGGCCGGGTGCCCCTGGACGACCTCGACTTCCGCCGCGGCGCCTGGGTGGGCGGCTTCCGGGCGTACGGCGCCGCGAAGCTGGAGAACATCCTGTTCACCCGCGAGCTGGCCCGCCGCACGGCCGGCACCGGCATCGCCGCCTTCGCGTTCCACCCGGGGTTCGTGAACACCGGCTTCGGCGGCGACGGCGTCGCGTCGTCCCTGGTGAAGCGCCTCGCGATCTCGCCGGAGGCCGGAGCGCAGCCCCTGGTGCGGCTCGCGGCGGCGGCCGAGGCGCCCGCGCCCTCCGGCAACTTCTTCGACCGGCTGAAGGCCCCGGGACGCTCGGCCCGCGCCGCCGACGACGCCGGGCTGGCCCGCGCGCTGTGGGAGGCCAGCGTCCTGCGCAGCGGGCTCTGAGCAGCCGCCCGGTGCCGTCGGCGACGAGTCGCGGGACCGGTCCGGACGGCGCGCCGTGCCCGGCCGCTGCAGCGGATTCGAGCACCGACCGCGGCAGCCGCTAGGTTCACCGACGTGGTGCTGGCCGTGCTCGGTGGCGGCCTGCTGATCCTGGGGTTCGGCGCGGTCGCCCTCGGCGTGCTCCCCGCCGGGGACGCGCTGGCGCTCGGCGAGCGCATCGCCCCGGTGCTGGGCTTCGTGGTCGCGATCACGATCGTGGCCGCCGTCGCCGCGGAGGCCGGGGTCTTCGACCGGTTGGCCGACGGCGCCGCCCGCCTGGCGCGCGGCCGCGGGGTGCTGCTCTGGCTGCTGGTCGTCGCGGTGGCGGTCGTCTCGACCGTGTTCCTGTCGCTCGACACCACGGCCGTGCTGCTGACGCCCGTCGTCGTCGTGCTGGCGCGGCGCGTCGGGCTGTCCCCGCTGCCCTTCGCGATGACCACGGTGTGGCTGGCGAACACGGGCTCGCTGCTGCTGCCCGTCTCCAACCTGACGAACCTGCTGGCCGAGTCGGACCCGGCGTTCGGGTCCTCCTACATCGCGCACTCCTGGGCGCCCGCGGTCGTGGCCGTGCTGGTGCCCGTCGCGATCCTGGCGATCGTGTACCGGCGGGCGCTGCAGCACCGCTACGAGGCCCCGGCGCTGCGACCCGTGGCCGACCCCGTGCTGTTCCGCGTCTCGGCCGTCGTGCTGGTGCTGCTGGTGCCCGCGCTGGCGATCGGCGAGCCCGTGCTCGGCGTGCCCGTGTGGGTGCCCGCCGCCGTCGCCGCCCTGGTCCTCGTGATCGCCGCGGCGGTGCGGAACCCGCGGCTGCTCGACCCGAAGGTGCTGCCGGTGCCGCTGGTGCTCTTCGTGTGCGGCCTGTTCCTGACGGTGACCGCGCTCGGCCGCCTGGGCCTCACCGAGGTGCTCACCGCGGCCGCCGGCACCGGCGAGGGCCCCCTCGAGCTGCTGCGGCTGGCCGGCGTCGGCACGGTCACGGCGAACCTCGCGGACAACCTGCCCGCCTACCTGGCGATGGAGCCCGTGGCCGGCAGCCAGGACCGCCTGCTGGCGCTGCTGGTCGCCGTGAACGCCGGCCCGCTGATCACGCCGTGGGCGTCGCTCGCGACCCTGCTCTGGCACGGGCAGCTGGAGGCGATGGAGGTGAAGGTCTCGTGGTGGCGCTTCGCCGGCCTGGGCCTGATCGCGGCGCCGATCACCGTCGCGCTGGCGACGCTGGCGATCCTGCTGACCTGACCCGGGGACCCGGCGGGGGCGCGGTCACCAGAAGGCGGGCGGGTGGCGGCGCGGCCAGCCGAAGCGTCGCTCCAGCTGGCGGGCCAGCGCGAAGAGCGCGGCCTCGCCCCCGGGCCGGCCGATCAGCTGCACCCCGGCCGGCGCGCCCTCGTCGGAGGCGCCGATCGGCAGGCTGATCGCGGGCAGGCCGCTCACGTTGACGAACGACGTGAAGGGGGCCGCCAGCACCTGCCGGTCGAAGACCTGCTCGGCCCCCTCCCCCGCGGCTGAGTACCAGCCCAGGGGGCGCGCCGGCAGGGCCGTCGTCGGGGTCAGCACGGCGTCGAAGGGCGCGAAGGCCGCGATCGCGCGGCGCTCGAACGCGGCGGCGGCCGCGAGCGCGCCGACCACCCGCTCCGCCGGGGTCGCCCGCCCGCGCTCGACCACCTCGCGCGTGTACGGCTCCAGCAGGGCGAGCCGATCGGGCGTGCGGGCGGGGATCGTGGCCGCGCCGGCCAGCCAGAGCACGCGGAAGAAGTCGGGGTAGTCGCGGCCCGGCAGGTGCACGGGCTCGACCCCGTGACCCAGCTCGTCGATCGCGGCGACCGCGCGGGCGGCGGCCGCGGCGTTGTCGGGGTCGACCCGCACGTCGAGCGCGTCGTCCCAGACCGAGCCCTGCAGCACCCCGACGGTGAAGCGGCCCTCGCCGCGCACCGCGTGGCCCAGGAACGCCTCCTCGCCGCCGTCGGGCGCGGTGGCGTACCCGGCGCCCGCCGCGCGGCCCGCCGGGGCGACCAGGGCGTCGAGCACCATCGCCGCGTCGGCGACGGTGCGGGCGATCGGGCCCGCCGTGACCAGGCCGGCGAGGGAGCCCTGGCCGCCCTGCGCGGGCACGCGGCCGCGGGAGGGCTTGACCCCGACCACGCCGCACCAGGCCGCGGGGATGCGGATGGAGCCGCCCCCGTCCGAGCCGACCGCCACGGGCACGAGGCCCGCGGCCACCGCGACGGCCGCTCCTCCGCTGGACCCGCCCGCGCCGGCGCCCGGGTCCCACGGGCTGCGGGCGGGAGGGCGGCCGGCGGGCTCGGTGAACCCGGTCAGCCCGAACTCCGGCGAGGCGGTCGCGCCCAGCACGACGGCGCCGGTGGCGTCGATCGCGCGCGCGACCTCGTCCGAGGACTCGACCACCTCGTCCGCGAAGAGCCGCGAGGCGCCCCAGACGGTGCCGGCGCGCCGCACCAGCTCCTTCTCGGCCGTCGGCACGCCCGAGAGCGGGGCCGCGCCCTGCCCGGCCGCGTCGATCCGCGCCGCGGTCTCGAGGGCGCGGTCGGCGTCGACGCGGGAGAAGGCGCCGAGCGCTCCGTTCAGATCGGCGACGCGCTGCAGGTGGTGGCGCGCCAGCTCGACGGCGGTGACGTCGCCGCGGCGCACCCAGTCCCACTGCTCCTGGGCGGTCAGGTGGTGCAGCGCGAAGGCCACGGCTACCTGATCGACTTCTGCAGCATGACGGTGCCGATCCAGCGCCCGAACTTCTGGGCCACGCGCCCCATCCGCCCCGTCTCCTTGAACCCGAGCGAGGCGTGGAGGGCCAGCGACGACTCGGCGCCGCTGTCGGCCACGACCGCGAGCAGCTGCTTCAGCCCCGCCTGCCGCCCAGCGTCTATCAGGGCCGAGAGCAGGGCCTTCCCCAGCCCCTTGCCGGTGGAGGCGGGCCGCAGGTAGATCGACTCCTCCGCCGTGAACCGGTAGGCGCGCTTCTGGATCCAGGGCTCGCAGATCGCGTAGCCGAGCACCTGGCCGGTCGGCGACACCGCGACCAGGAACGGCAGGCCCAGCCGCGTCACGTAGGCGAAGGTGGAGCGCCACTGCCGCAGCGACTTCACCTCGGTGTCGAGCGTCACCATCGTGTTCACGACGTAGTGGTCGTAGATGGCGCGGACGTCTGGCAGGTCGCGGGCGGTGGCGGGCCGGATCTCGTAGGAGAAGGGCGCCTCGGGCGGCTCGATGCGCCGCAGGTGGAAGGGCCGCCGGCGAGCGGGCGAGTACTCCTCTTCCAGCACGGATCGAGCCTACTTCGGCGCCTCGGGCGGCGGCCTCCAGGGGGCGCCTGCGCCCCCTCCCGCTGCGCGTTCACAGCGCGCGCCACGGTCGAGCGCCCATGATCGCGTGATGCCCGACCCGGTCCCCGTGCGATGACCGCCGCGGTCGTCCGCTCATCGGGCGTGATCCCGGTGGTCCGGCACCTCGGTGCGGTCGCGCGGGTGCTGGTTCTGCAGGTGCGTCCCGGCTGCGTGCCCGACGACGTCGACCTGCTGGTCGGCGCCCAGCTGGGCCGGGCGGGCCTCGCGACCGACCTCGACACCGTCCGCAGCCCGGCCGGGGTGCTGCGGCTGCTCGCCGCCGACCGCCGGGCCCTGCAGGACTACGACGCCGTGGTCGCCATCACCGCGACCCGCCGCGGCGGCGGCCATGCGGGCGCCGCGCTCGAGCGCGCCGCGGCGCAGCTCTCCACCCGCCTGCCGACCCTGCTGGTGCACGTGCGGCCGGCTCGGAGCGCGCGCGAGCAGCCGCCCCGGGCGGGCGGCGGCGCCGAGCGCCTCGTGCTGCCCGACGACGTGCAGGCGCCATCGGCGGCCCGGCTCATCGCCGGGGCCCTGCTCGGGCTGCTCGACGTCGCGGCGGCCGGCGGTGCGCCGCCCGCCGGCCTGCCCTCCGAGCGCCGGCTGCAGCAGATCGTCCGGCTCGCACGGGACGCCTTCGAGGTGGACGCGGCTGAGCTCAACCTGGTCGACGACGGGGTGCTCACGACGCTGGTCACCGAGGGCAGCCGGATGCGGACGGGCCCGAGCGCCGGCACGCTCTGCGCGGTCGCCCTGGAGCGTCCCGGCACCACCGTGATGCCGGACACCTGGCTGGACCCGGACGGGTGCCGCACGGCACCGGCGAAGCGGCCGGACCCGATCCGCTTCTACGCAGCGGTGCCGATCCAGAACGCCACCGGTGCGCTGATCGGCACCCTCTGCGTCTACGACTCCCGGCCGCAGGACCCCGACGAGCTGGACCTCGACCTGCTGCAGGACCTGGCGCTGCTGGGCGAGGGCGAGCTGGTCGAGGCCGAGCTGCAGGCGCGGAAGCGCGTGCCCTCGACCGCCTGACCGCCGCCGTCAGTCCGGCAGGGACCAGTCGACCGGTTCGCCGCCCTGCTGCTCCAGCAGCGCGTTCGCACGGCTGAACGGCCGCGAGCCGAAGAACCCGTTGCGCGCCGAGAGCGGGCTGGGGTGGGCCGACTCGATGCGGGCCACGCCCTCGAGCACGGGCGCCAGGGCCTGCGCCTGCCGGCCCCACAGCACCGCGACCAGCGGCCCGCCCCGGGCCGCCAGCACCTCGACGGCCCGCCGCGTGACGCCTTCCCAGCCCCGGCCCCGGTGCGATGCCGCCTGCCCGGCGCGGACCGTCAGGTCGCGGTTCAGCAGCAGCACGCCGCGCTCCTCCCAGGCGCCCAGGTCGCCGTGGGCCGCGGGCGGCAGGCCCAGGTCGTCCTGCCGCTCGCGGTAGACGTTCACCAGGCTGCGCGGCAGCGGCCGCACGTGGCGCTCGACGGCGAAGGCCAGGCCGATCGCGTGCCCGGGCGTCGGGTAGGGGTCCTGGCCGAGCACCAGCACCCGCACGGCCTCCGGCGGCGTGCGGAAGGCGCGCAGCACCAGGTCGTCGGCGGGCAGCACGCGGTGCCCCGCCGCCCGCTCCCGGCCGACGAACTCCTCCGCCCGCCGCAGGTCGTGCTCCGCGGGCCGCAGGGCCTCGGCCCAGCCGGGCGCCATCGCGCCGCGCGCGACCAGTGCGTCCAGCGGACCCGTCATGCGCCGCCCGCCGTCACTCGGCGCGCCCGCCCGTCACCGGCGGCTCCGCCGACCACGGGAACACGATCCAGCGGTCGGTCTCCCGCCACGACCAGTCGGGCGCGTACGACGTGCCGGGCTTCGTGTAGAAGCAGGCGCTCCTCACCTCCGCGCCCATGCCGGTGAGGATCTCGACCGCGAGCCGCAGCGTCAGGCCGGACTGCGAGACGTCGTCGGCCAGCAGCACGCGCCGGCCGGCCAGCGAGGCGCCGTCCAGGTGCGGCGGCAGCACCAGGGGCTCGGGCAGCGTCTCGTCGACCCCGGTGTAGAGCTCGACGTTGATCGAGCCGCAGCTCTTCACGCCCAGCGCGTAGGCCAGCGCTCCGCCGACCAGCAGGCCGCCCCGGGCGATCGCCACGACGACGTCGGGGACGAAGCAATCGTCGGCGATCCGCTGCGCCAGGGCGCGGGTCGCGTCGCCCACGCCGCCCCAGGGCAGCACCTCGCGCACCGGCGCGCCACCGGCGACGTCGGTCATCGGGCCGCCGCCGCGCCCCGCTCGGCACGGCGCTTGGCCGCCTGCAGCAGCACCAGGTCGATCCGGGCGTGCTCGCGCGCCACGGCGTCCGCAGCGTCGGCGCGGCCCTCGACGATCGCCGCGACCAGCAGCTCGTGCTCCCCGGTCGCGCGCTCCTCCTGCTCGCGCATCGTCTCCGGCTCGCCCCAGACGTGCGTCGGGGCGCCGATCGAGATCTCCGACTCGAGCCCGCGCAGCATCTGCTTCAGCGTGGCGTTCTTCGCCGCGTCGGCGATCGCCTGGTGCAGCAGGGCGTCGGCGTGCTGCTTGCCGCGGCCGCTCGGCGCGTCGCGGTAGGCGGCGAGCCGCTCGGCCAGCACCGCCGCGTCCTGCGCGTCGTGCCGCTCGGCCGCGGCGCGCGCGATGGACCCGTGCACGCGGCGCATCGCCTCCAGGCGGTCCTCGATGTCGTCCCACCGGCCGCACAGGGTCCGCAGCACCGCGGCGTGCGACGCCGCGGTCCACTGCTCGCGCACGAACGAGCCGCCGCCGCGACCCCGCGCCGTCTCGATCAGCCCGTTGTCGTGCAGCACCGCCAGCGCCGCGCGCACGCTGGTGCGGCCCACCTTCAGCAGCACGGCGAGGTCGCGCTCGGCGGGCAGGCGCGAGCCTGGCAGGAACTCGCCCGTGGCGATGGCGGTGATCAGGCGGTCGGAGATCTGGGCGACGAGCGGAGTGGCTGCCGTGGTCTGTGACATCGGTCTTCCTCGGTACGGAGCCGGCCGGCTGCGGCGCGACTGGGAACCTTCTGAATGGAGCGGAGCAAACCATAGAGGATGCGGCCTGCCCTGGGAAACGAGGGCACGCCTCGTGCTGCCAATGATGACCCGGATCGATGCGGAGCGGGAGCCTCGAGCCCCCGGAGCACCGGCGATCGGAGGGTGCTGCACAGCCCCCGCCGAGCCGCACGAGCGCGGCCGGACCGAGCCGTCGAGGTCGCCGGGACCGGGGTCCGGGGCGGCCTGCGGGCAGGACCTCTCCCTCGATCCGGGAGGATGGTCCGGTGCGCGTGCTGTCGGGGGTGAACGCCGTGCTGGCGCTGGTGCTCGAGCTGGCGCTGCTCGGCGCCCTGGTCGCCGTCGGCCTGCTGCTGCCCCTGCCGCTGCCCGTGCGGATCGCCCTGGCCGTGCTGCTGCCGGCCGTCGTGGTCGCCGTGTGGGGCGTCTGGCTGGCGCCCCGCTCCGCCCGCCGCCTGGAGCCGCGGCGCGGCCTGCTGCTGCAGACCGCGCTCTTCGCCGCGGTCGTCGTCGCGCTGGCCGCCGTCGGGGCCGTGGGGTGGGCGGCGGTGCTCGCCCTGCTGACCGCCGTGCGCCTGGTGCTCGGGGTCCGGCTCGGCCGGGTCTGACGCCGCACCGCTCCTCCCCAGGCGCCGATCCGGGGCTCCGGCCCCGGCGGCCCGCGACCGGACCCGAGCGCGGTCCTCGAGCCGTCAGGGTGCGGGGATGCTCGACGACGACCTGCCCATCCGATCCGACGACGACGTGCTGCGCCTCGTGCGGGAGGTGATCGGGGACGACGGGGTCCGCGGGCGGACCGCCTGGGTGCTGCTGCTCGACGCCGACGACCGACCGATGCCCACCGTGATCCCCGTGGAGGGCGTGCCCGTCGACCCCGACCCGGACCACGTGGCCCGCTTCGCCGAGGCGGTCGGCGCCGTGCTGCAGGCCGTCGGCGGCAGCCGGGCGATCATCGCCTGGGAACGGGACGGCGGCGGAGCGGTGCGCATGCAGGAGGCCGACTGGGCGGGGGCGCTCGCCGCCACCGGCCTGCCGCTGCGGGCGCAGCTGCTGGCGACGGACGACGGCGTGCGCCTGCTCGACCCCGACTTCGAGCGGATCGTGGCCGGCTGAGCCGTCAGCGGCGGACCCGCAGCGCACCCTTCGCGGTCTTGGAACCGTCGCCCTGCGCGACGGGCTTCACCACGACGAGGTCCAGGTTCACGTGCGGCGGCAGCTCCACCGCGTGCACGATCGCCTCGGCGACGTCGTCGGCAGTCAGCGGGTCCGGCACGTCGGCGTACACCGCGTCGGCGCGGGACCGGTCGCCGCCGAAGCGGTTCAGCGAGAACTCCTCCGTGCGCACCAGCCCGGGCGCCACCTCCACGACGCGCAGGGGCTCCCCCGCCAGCTCGATGCGCAGCACCGCCACCAGCGCGGCCTCCGCGGCCTTGGCGGCGTTGTAGCCGGCGCCGCCGGCGTAGGGCGTGCGGGCGGCGATGGAGGTGACGGTCACGACGTCCCCGCTGCCGGCCTCCTCGGCGCCGTCGCGCAGCGCCGGCAGCAGGGCCGCGGTCACCTGCTGGGTCGCGATCACGTTCGCCTCGAACATCCAGCGCCAGTCGTCGGCCGACCCCTCCTGCACGGAGGCGAGGCCGCGAGCGCCGCCCGCGTTGTTCACCAGGGCGTGCAGCGGCCCCGCCGCCCCCACGTGCTCCGCCAGCGCCGCGACTTGCACGGCGTCGGTCAGGTCCGCGGCGAACGGGTCGCAGCCGGTCTCGGCCGCGAGCGCCTCGAGGCGCTCCCGGCGCCGGGCGACGGCCACGACCTCCCAGTCCCGGGCGCGGAGCAGCCGCACCGTCGCCTCCCCGATCCCCGTGCTCGCTCCCGTGACCACCGCGCGTCTCGCCATGGCGCCATTCAACCGCCCGGCGCCCGTCGCCCGCCGTGCGCCGGCGCGAACGGGCGACCTCGAGGATTACGCCCCGAGGCGCCGCCCGTTGCCGGCGCCCGCCCCCGCTCCTAGCGTCGAGCCATGAGCGACACCCCCTGGCGGTTCGAGACCGAGCAGATCCACGCCGGGGCGGCCCCGGACCCGGTGACCAACGCCCGCGCGACCCCGATCTACAAGACGACGTCCTACGTCTTCAACAGCGCCGACCACGCGCGCAACCTGTTCGCGCTGGCCGAGTTCGGCAACATCTACAACCGCATCCAGAACCCCACGCAGGCCGTGGTCGAGGAGCGGATCGCCACGCTCGAGGGCGGCACGGCGGCGCTGCTGCTGGCCTCCGGCCAGGCGGCCGAGACCTACGCGGTGCTGAACATCGCGCAGGCCGGCGACCACATCGTGTCGTCCAGCTCGATCTACGGCGGCACCTACAACCTGTTCAAGTACACGTTGGCGAAGCTCGGCATCGAGACGACCTTCGTCACGGACCAGGACGACCCGGACGCGTGGCGCGACGCGGTGCGCCCGAACACGAAGCTGTTCTTCGCCGAGACGATCGGCAACCCGAAGATCAACATCCTCGACGTCCGGTCCGTCGCGGACGTGGCCCACGAGTCCGGCGTGCCGCTGATCGTGGACAACACGATCGCGACGCCGTACCTGATCCGCCCCCTGGAGCACGGCGCCGACATCGTCGTGCACTCGGCGACGAAGTTCCTCGGCGGGCACGGCACCGTCGTGGCCGGCGCGATCGTCGACGGCGGGCGGTTCGCCTGGTCGCAGCACGCGGAGCGCTTCCCCGGGCTCAGCGAGCCCGACCCCTCGTACCACGGCGCCGTCTACACGACCGCGGTCGGCGACGGCCTCGCCTACATCATCAAGGCGCGGGTGCAGCTGCTGCGCGACATGGGCGCCGCGGTCTCCCCCGACACCGCGTTCAGCCTGATCCAGGGCATCGAGACGCTGTCGCTGCGGATGGAGCGCCACGTGCAGAACACCCAGGCGATCGCCGAGTGGCTGGACGACCACGACGACGTCGCCACCGTGAACTACGCGGGCCTGCCCTCCAGCCCCTGGTACGCCGCGGCCAACCGCTACGCCCCGAAGGGCGTCGGCGCGGTCGTGTCGTTCGAGCTGAAGGGCGGCGTGGACGCCGGTCGCCGCTTCGTCGAGAGCCTCTCGCTGTTCAGCCACCTGGCGAACATCGGCGACGTGCGCAGCCTGGTCATCCACCCCGCGTCCACCACCCACTCGCAGCTGACGCCGGAGCAGCAGCTGACCACCGGGGTCACCCCGGGGCTCGTGCGCCTGTCCGTCGGCCTGGAGCACGTGGACGACCTGAAGGCGGACCTCGCCCAGGGCCTCGCCGCCGCCAAGGCGGAGCGCGTCTCGGCCTGACCGCCGGCGGGCCGCGCGCCCGCACCCCGCCGGGGCCCGGCCGATGACGTCACAAACGCCCGGGCGGGCCCCGCGCTGTCCATACTGGGAGCGGCATGGACTGGCAGACGTCGGAGGACACCGTCGCGGCACGACCCGTGACGGACGCCGACGCGCGCGCGCTGGTCGGCAAGCCGCCCGCCAGCGGCGCCTGGCGCGACGGCGACCCGGCCGGGTCGCGCCGCTTCGCCGCGGTCGGCGACCTGGTCACGGAGGCCGGCGCCCGCATCCCCGCGGCGCGCGTGGCCTGGGAGTCGTGGGGCGAGCTGAACGCCGCGCGCGACAACGCGGTGCTGGTGCTGCACGCGCTGACCGGCGACCCCCACCTGATCGGGCCCGCCGGCCCCGGTCAGCCCACCGCCGGCTGGTGGGAGGGCGTGGTCGGCCCGGGCCTCGCGCTCGACACCGACCGGTTCCACGTCGTCGCGCCGAACGTGCTGGGCGGCTGTGCCGGCACGACGGGCCCCGCGTCGCTCGGGCCGGACCAGTCGGAGTGGGGAGGGCGCTTCCCCTACGTGACGATCCGCGACCAGGTGGCGGCGCAGCTCGCCTTCGCCGACGCGATCGGGATCGAGCGCTGGGCGGCGGTCGTCGGCGGCTCCATGGGCGGCATGCACGCGCTGGAGTGGGCCGTCACCGCGCCGGAGCGCGTGGGGCGGCTGGCCGTGCTGGCGGCGCCCGCCCGGTCGAGCGCGGACCAGCTGGCGCTCAGCTCGGTGCAGACGGAGGCCGTGCGGGCCGACCCCCGGTTCCGCGGAGGCGACTACTACGGCGCCGCGGACGGCGACGGACCCCACCGCGGTCTGGCGCTGGCTCGGCGCATGGCGCTGCTCAGCTACCGCAGCCCGTCCGAGCTGAACGAGCGCTTCGGCCGGTCGTGGCAGTCGGGCGTCTCGCCGCTCGGCCACCACGGCCGCTTCGCGGTGGAGTCGTACCTCGACTTCCACGGCAACCGCTTCACCCGGCGGTTCGACGCGAACAGCTACATCCGCCTGGTCGACGCGATGAGCAGCCACGACGTGGGTCGCGACCGC
This sequence comes from Microbacteriaceae bacterium, assembly GCA_022701925.1. Classification (GTDB taxonomy): domain Bacteria; phylum Actinomycetota; class Actinomycetes; order Actinomycetales; family Microbacteriaceae; genus Amnibacterium. The sequence goes on along the minus strand of JAKONM010000296.1, from coordinate 11,390 downwards.
GGCGGGGTGCAGGCTGCGCTCGGCCGGTACACGGGACCGGCCCTGGTGCTGGGCATCGACTCGGACCGCCTCTACCCGGTGCCCGACCAGCGCGTCGTGGCGAGCGGCCTGCCCGGCGCCCTGGACGGCGGCGAGCCCCTGGTGCTGACGTCCGACTTCGGTCACGACGCCTTCCTGATCGAGCGGGAGGCGGTCGCGCGCGCCCTCCAGCGGCTGCTCGAGGCGTGAGCGCGCACGCGGGGGTGCGCGCGCGCCCTACGATCAGTCGATCGGAGGCGCCGATGACGGGTATCGCTGTGCAGGCGACGCGCACGCGCGTCCGCGTGGCCCTCATCGACGAGCACCGGCTGCTGGTGGAGGGGCTCGCGGCGCGGCTGTCGTCCGGCCGCGCGCGCATCGAGGTCGTCGCGGCGCTGACGGACTGGCCCGAGCTGCTCGCGCTGCCGGAGCAGGTCGACGTGGTCGTGGTCGAGGTCGGACTGGACGACGACGTGCCCTTCGAGGCGAAGATGCGGCAGCTGGTCGACCACGGCGTGCCCGCGGTGGCGCTGGGGCGCACGCCGGACCCTGCGGCGATCACCGCCGCGCTGTCGGCCGGCGCCCTGGCCTACGTGGCGAAGAGCGACTCCGCGGACGAGCTGGTCGCCGCGGTGCACGCGGCCGCGTCCGGGCGCAGCCACCGGTCGCCGACCGTGCAGGCGGCGCTGGACGCGTGGGCGAACCGCGCCGACCCGAACCTGGGGCGCCAGGAGCTGCTGGCGCTGCAGCTCTACGCGCAGGGCCGCAGCGTGCACGAGGTCGCCGTGCACATGACGACGACCGATCAGACCGCGAAGAGCTACATCAAGCGGGGCCGGCGCAAGTACCGGCTGGCCGGCGTCGACCTGGGGACGAAGGTGCTGCTGCGCCGTCACGCGATCCGCGAGGGCTGGATCGCCCCGGAGTGATCCGGCCGCCCTCGCGGAGCGCGCGCGCAGGTCCGCCGCTGAACCTGCAACCTTCAACCGGTGTGGCAACCTTTGTGCGCCCGATGCCCGTGATTCCATGACGCGGCGCCCCGGAACTGCGGGGCTCCGAGGACGAACGGACGCCCGGAAGTCATGGAACGCATCCACAAGCAGCGCGACCGCCTGCTCGGCATCGCCGCGCGGCTGATCGGCCTGACGAGCGCCGGCGCGTCCTTCGTGCTGCTCGCCCTGGGCGACGGCCGGCCCGCGATGCTGCTCGTCGCCGCGCCCGGCTACCTGCTGCTGGCGCTGGCGCTGGCGCGGATGGGCTCGTCCAAGTCGCTCACCTGGCCGGTGGCGGTCGTCGTGCTGGGGCTCGCCACCGCGGTCGTCGTGCGCCTGGGCGCGCTCGGCGTGCTGGCCGCCGTGACCGGCGCGCCCTCGGGCAGCCCCTCGCACGCCGACGACGCGGTGCGCCTGCTCGTCGCCGGGGCGATCGCCTCCACGGGCGTCGTGCTCACCTCCAGCCTCGGCCGCATGATCGTGCTGGTCGGCGCCTTCGCCGTCACGATGACGACGATCGTCGTGCTCTACGCCGCGGACGCGGCGGCCGGCAGCGGCGCCGCGCTCGGGCTCGCCGCCGTGACCGCGCTGGCCGGCTGGTTCGCGATGGTCGTCTGCGGCGCGGTCCTGTCCACGGGGCTGCTGCGCGCCGCGCGCCGGGTCTCCTCCATCGGCCGCGCGCACCGCAGCGAGCGGCAGGCCAGCGAGACGGAGGCGCAGCGCCGCCAGGGCGCCCGCCTGCTGCACGACACCGTGCTGGCCACCCTCACCCTGCTCGCCCACTCCGGCGTCGGCGTGAGCCGCGAGGCGCTTCGGCGGCAGGCCGGCGACGACGCCCGCCTGCTGCGCCAGCTGCGGCTGTCGGCCTCGCCCCTCTCCGTGCACGGCGGCGGCACCGGCGAGGAGCACGAGGGCGCCGGCGGCACCATGGTGAAGAGCGACAGCCTGGCCGCCGTCCGCACCCGCTTCGAGGGCCTCGGCCTGGACGTCAGCTGGCACGGCGCCGGCACGGTGACGCTGCGCCCGGACCGCCTGGACGCCTTCCTGCTGTCCCTGACGGAGTGCCTCGAGAACGTGCGACGCCACTCCGGCGTCGACGAGGCCCACGTCACCATCACCGACGACGAGGCCACCGTGCGCGCCCTCGTCACCGACAACGGCGTGGGCTTCGACCCGGCCGCGGTGCCCGCGCACAAGCTGGGCTTCCGCGAGTCGATCGTCGGACGCCTGGAGGAGGCCGGGGGCATCGCCCGCGTGTTCTCCGCCCAGGGGTCGGGCACCACCGTCGTGCTGGAGATGCCCCGATGACCGTCACCGACCAGGCCGACGTCCCCACGGGCGCGCACGACGTGCTGCCGCACCGCAAGGACGTGCGGGAGCGCGCGTCGGCCGACGAGCCGCACCGCCGGCACGGGCTGCGCATGCCGAACCTGCACGCCGAGCGGCTGCGCTCGTCGCGCACCAGCCTGGGCACCGGCTTCCTCGGCTTCGCCGCCACCGTCTCGGCCGTCCTGCTGCTGTGCTTCGACGTGACCCGCTTCGCGGTCGAGTGGCCCGCCTACCCGCTGCCCGGCTTCGCGGCCGCCGCGTGGCTGCTGCTCGCCGCCCTGCTGGTCGTGCTGGCGCTGGCCGCCAGGACCGCCGGCGACGTGCTGGACTCGCTGGTCTCGATCGGCATCGTCGCCGGGCTCGGCGTCGTCGTGGCCCTGGACGCCGCGGCCGTGTGGGGCGCCGGCGACCCCGGCCGCGACCTGACCGCCGCACCCGCCGCCGGGTTCGTGCTGCTGGCCATGGTCGGGGTCCGCTCCAGCCGCAGCATCACCGCAGCGGCCGGCCTGCTCGGGCTGGTCCTCACAGCGCTGGTCGTCGTCTCGGCCGTCCAGACGCCGCTGCCCGCCGACGGGCCCGCCGACGCCGCCGCGATGATCGGGCGCGCCGTCCTGCCCGCGGTGGTCGCCGCGTGGATCGTGCACGTCTTCCGCCGCATCGTCTCCACCGAGCTGGAGCGGGTGCTCGTGGCCTCCACGATCTCCGCCCCGCGGTTCTCGGTGGGCATGCTCGCCTCCGAGGAGCTCGCGCGCCTCGACCTGGCGGCCGAGCAGCTGCTCGACGCCGTGTCCACGGGCCGCAGCCGTCTGCCGCTGAACCCGGCGGCCGCGCAGGCCGCCGCCGAGCTCGCGACGGAGCTGCGCCTGCACCTGATCGAGGGCCGCCGGCAGACCTGGCTGTACCACGCGATCAGCGAGTCGGAGCTGCTGGGCCGCGCGGTGACGCTGTCCGACCCGGACTCGCTGACCGGCCTGCTGGACCCCAAGCAGCGCGACGGCCTGCTGCAGGCCGTGTGGCTGATGCTCGGCGACTCCCCCGAGCGCTCCCGGCGCAGCGCCACCCGCGTGACGGTGGAGATCACCGTCGGGCCCGCGGCGGCGCAGGAGGGCCGGGGCCGCACCATGCACATGCCGATCGTCGTGCAGACCAGCGGCGTGGCGCGCGGCCGGGTCGACCCGGCCACGTGGGACGCTGTGCGCAAGGTCGGGCGGCACACCGACTCGCAGCGGGCGGGCAGCCTCTGCGTCGAGATCGACTGCGTCGTCGACCGACCCGCCGACCGCTGACCTCCCCCTTCTCTCCCCCCTTCCCCCCTACGCATTGGAGTCCCGAGTGAGGAACGACACCGGCACGATCCGACTGGCGATGGTCGACGACCACCGCATGATGCTCGGCGGCCTCAGCGAGTGGATCCGCGGCACCGCCGACGACATCGAGCTGGTCGCCGCGGTGACCACCTTCACCGAGCTGCTGACGCACCCGAAGTTCCCGGTCGACGTCGTCCTGATGGACGTCGACCTGAAGGACAACTCCCCCGTCTCGCTGCGCCTCAGCCAGCTGAAGATGACGGGCGTCGCCACGGTGCTGATGTCCAGCTACGCGGAGCCGCAGATCGTCCGCGAGGCGCTGGCCGCCGGCGCGCTCGGCTACGTGCCGAAGAGCGAGGACATCTCGATGATCATCAAGGCGATCCGCGCCGCGGCCCGGGGCGAGTCCTACATCTCGGCCGAGCTGGACCTGGCGATCAACTCCGGCGACATCGGCGGCTCGCCGAAGCTGTCCGCGCAGGAGCGCCGCGTCATGGCCCTCTACGGCGGCGGCGAGCCGGTGAAGACGGTCGCCTACTCGCTCGGCATCTCCGAGGAGACCGCGAAGTCCTACCTGAAGCGCATCCGCGAGAAGTACCGGGTCGCCGGCTTCGACGTGGGCACCAAGGTGGCGCTGCGCAAGCGCGCGATCCAGGACGGCATCCTGCTGCAGACCGACTGAGGTCGATCCCCGTCGCCGGAAGGGCCGGCTCCCCGCGCGGGAGCCGGCCCTTCCGCCGTCCACGGCGGTCCTCCTCGAGCAGGCCCGCCGGATCCGGGTCGCCGAGGTCGACGCGTCGGCGACCGCCCGACGTCGACTCCTGCGACCTCGCACGAGTCCACCCGCACCGCGGCCCGGCCGACCCGCCCGTGGGCGGCGGCGGCCGGTCTCAGGCGTTCGCGCCGGCCGGGTCCGCGAGGCGCGCGGCGCGCGCGTCGCCGCGGCGCTCGAGCAGGAAGGCGGCCGCCGCGATCAGGGCGCCGCCCAGGGTCATCGCGATGCCGACCTGGATCGGCGCCAGCAGGCCCCAGCCCGCGGCGATGACGACGGCGCCGATCGCGGCGCCGAGCGCGTTGCCCAGGTTCAGCGCGGAATGGGTGCTGGCGGCGGCGATCGTGGTGGAGCCGTGCGCGACGTCCATCAGGCGCAGCTGGATGGCGGGGCTCAGTGCCGCCGCGGACGCCCCGACCAGCAGCACGCCGAGGAACAGGCCCACCGGCGACCCGGCACCCACCAGCAGCACGGTCAGCGCCAGGGCGACCGCCGCCAGGCCGACCAGCACCGCGCGGCGCGTGCCGCGGTCGGCGAAGCGCCCGCCGGCGAGGTTGCCGACCGTCATGCCGACGCCGAACACCACCAGCACGGCCGGCACCGCGGCGGCGGGCAGGCCCGTGACGTCCGTGGTGATCGGCGCGACGTACGTGTAGGCGGAGAACAGCCCGCCGAACCCGATGGCGCCGATGCCGGCGGCCAGCCACACCTGCGGCCGGGCGAACGCGCCCAGCTCGCCGCGCACGGAGGCGTGCGGATCGGCGGCGCCCTCGGGGACCACCAGCCGCACGGCGAGGAACGTCAGGGCGAAGGCGCCGGCGACGACCAGGTAGGCCGCGCGCCAGCCGGCCGCCTGCCCCACCGCGGTGATCGCCGGCACCCCGACCACGTTCGCGATGGTGAGGCCGGCCAGCACGGAGGCGGCGGCCCTGCCCCGGTTGCCGGGGCCCAGCAGCTCGGCGGCGGCGAGGGACGCGATGCCGAAGTAGGCGCCGTGCGGCAGCCCCGCGGCGAACCGCGCCGCCAGCACCAGCCCGAAGGACGGCAGCAGCGCCGTCGCGACCGTCGCCAGCACGAAGGCGATCAGCAGCCCGAGCAGCAGCCGCTTGCGCGGCATCCGCGCGCCGATCGCCGCGATCACCGGGGCGCCGACGACCACGCCCGCGGCGTAGGCCGACACGAGCGCGCCGGCCTGGGCGACCGCACCGTCCTGACCCGCGGCCCAGGCGTCGGGCAGCAGGTCCCGCGCGATGTCGGGCAGCAGCCCCAGCGCCACGAACTCCGTGGAGCCGATCGCGAACCCGCCGAGGGCCAGCGCCAGCAGCGCGACGCGCACCTGCGCGGGCGAGCGCGGGGGTGCCGGGTCCGTCCGCTCCCGGCCGCGGACGTCGGGACCCATCGACGCCAAGGCTACCCGCGCAGCGCGTCCTCCACGGACGGCGCCCCGGAGCGGGAGGCCGTCGGCGGCCGCAGCGCGGCGAGGGCGACCAGGCACCACACCAGCAGGCCGATCTGCATCGCGTCGCGCACCGTCAGCACGGCGAGGATCCAGGGCTCGGTGCCGATCACGCCGCCGTAGAACCAGGGGTAGACCAGCTGCGTCAGCCCCGCGGCGACCAGCGTCGCGACCCCGACTCCTCGGAACCGGACGGGGTCCGCCAGCAGGCCCAGCAGCACCGGCGCCACGTACCAGGTCAGGTACTGCGGCGAGCCCACCTTGTTCAGCGCGATCACCGCGGACACGAGGCCGAGCGACGTCACGGCCAGCAGCAGCACCGGCTCCGCGCCGCGCAGGCGGGCGGCCAGGGCGAGCCCGACCACCGCGAGCACCCCGACCACGAGCACCGGGGTCATCAGGCCCGCCACCGTCGCGACGCCGTCGCCGCGCAGCTGGTAGGTGAGGATGCCGGTGTCGTAGTACACCTGCACGCCGCCGTCCCCCAGCGCCGCGGACCACAGCCAGGGCACGGCGGCAGGCGCCTCGATCTGCAGCCCGCGGTCCGCCTGCGCGGTGACGAACGACAGCAGCGTGCCGCGCGCGCCGGCCAGCGCGGCGAGTCCCAGCACGACCGCGCTGGTCACCGCGGCTCCCGCGATCACGGCGGAGGGGCGGCGCAGCACCACGAGCATCGCCGCGACGATCGCCGCCGGCCACACCTTGACCCAGGCGGCCAGGGTCAGCAGCACGGAGGCGGCCCCGGGGCGGGAGGAGAGCTGCAGCACGGCGGCGATCGCCAGCGGCAGCGCCACCGCGTCGATGCGCGACAGCGCGACCGGGCCGAGCAGCGCGGTGAAGGCGATCCACCACCAGGCCAGCGACTCGCGCCGGCGGACCAGCAGCACGGTCGCGCCCGCGTCGAGCAGGGCGACGAGCACCAGCCAGGTCCACAGGTAGGCGTCGCCGCCGAGCACGCCCGCCAGCAGCATCGGCGGCAGCGCCCCGATCGGGTACACCCACTCGGTGTCGATGCCGACCAGCTGCCCGGTCTGCCGCCAGTAGTCGATCCAGAACCGGTACACGCCGGTGACGTCGCCGGCGGGGTTGTGGGCGGTGTCGAGCACGTTCACCAGCGACAGCACCGCGTGCACCGCGAGGAAGGCGGCGGTCAGCAGCACGAGCCGGTTCCGGCGCCCGATCCGCAGCCCCGACACGGCTCGACGGTAGCGGTCCGGGGCGACGCCGGTCAGTAGCCCGTGAACGCGTCGGTGCGCACGCGACGCACGCCCAGCTCCCCCAGCAGGCCGCGGGTCCGCGCGATGAAGGCCGGCGAGCCGGAGACGTAGGCGGTGCGGCGCCCCGGCTGCGGCACCGCGTCGTGCAGGGCGTCCGCGTCCAGCTCCGGCACCGCCCGCCAGTGGTCCGGCAGCGCGGGCAGCGCCTCCGGGTCCGGGCACACGAGCAGCACGGGCACGCCCGTGGCGGCCAGCTCGGGCAGGTACGCGACCTCGTCGGCCGCCGGCACCCGGACGACCAGCACCACGTCGCGCACCGGAGCGCCGGCGGCGGCCTGCCGCGCGTCGTGCTGCAGCTGGCTCACGAACGGCGTGATCCCGATGCCGCTCGCGACCAGCAGCAGCGGCGCGGAGCGGTCGGTCGGCAGGGTGAAGCCGCCGGTCACGGTGACCGCCCGCAGCGCGGCCCCCTCCGGCAGCGCGTCGAGCGCGCGCTTGAACGAGCTGCCCGGCTGCCGGGTGCGCACCGCGACCCGCACCGTGCCGTCCTCCTGCTCGGGCGGGGAGACGATCGTCAGGCTGCGGCGGCTGCCGCGGCGGTCCGCCCCGCGGTGCGGCAGGTGCAGCTCCAGGTACTGGCCGGCGCCGTGGCGCACGGGCCGGTCGGGGGTGAACGCGTACTCGACGGCGGTGGGCGTCAGGCGGCGGCTGCCCGCCAGGCGCAGGCGGGTCCCCACCGGGCGGGCCCAGACCGCGGCGAGCACGTTGCCGACCAGCAGCGCCAGCTCGGGGGTGGGGCGCAGCGTGCCCAGCTCGATCGGCAGCACGTACGGCAGCGCCAGCAGCGCGGCGATCACGACCGCCTCCGCGTACCGCTGCCAGGTGCGCGGCGGCAGGGTGATCGGCTCCGTGAACATCGTGCCCGCCAGGAACAGCAGCGGGCCGGACAGCAGCGCGTTGCGGGCCGCCTGGACCGGGTCGAAGCCCGCGAGGGCCGACCCGGCGGCCACGAGCGCCGTGCCGGCGACCACCAGCAGTGCGACGGGCCCGACGAGCCGCATCCGCACGGCGATCAGCACCGCGGCGACCAGCACGACCGCGAACAGCGCGGGCGTGCCGACCCACCAGTAGCTGACCGGCAGCCCGGTCAGGCCGACCAGGAAGAGGCCGGCCGCGGCCGGGTTCAGCACGTGCCGTCCCCCGACCCGGATCAGGTACTTCGACAGGGTGGCGATGACCGCCACCAGGGCGGCCGTCGCGAGACCGGCCGCCTCGAGCGTCGGCGGCACGATCAGGAACAGCAGCAGCCCGGTGACGAGCGCGGAGGCGTCGTGGGCGGGCGAGCGCACGATCCTGCCGACCAGCCGGGCCGAGCCCCACGAGACCAGGACGGTCACGGCGAGGGTCGCCAGCATCGGCGCCGGTGGGAACGGCACCAGGCCGACCAGGCCGCCGAGCACGGCCGCGGCGCTGATCACCACCAGCCACACGAGCACCAGCCGCACCATCGGCACCGCGCCGATGCCGGCGTCGATGCGGGAGGCGCGCTGCCGCACGGCGGTCGCGGCGCTCACCGGAACAGCTCCCCGGTCAGGCCGTCCGAGGCCGTGACCCGGCCGTCCGTGCGCATGCGCACCCAGCGGAAGTCGAACGAGTCCATCAGGTCCTCCGGAGGGACGAGGAAGAGGGCGGTGGCGAGGGCGTCCGCCAGCATCGCGCTGCCCGCCAGCACCCAGGCGGCCGCGACGGTCTCGACGGGTGCACCGGTGCGGGCGTCCAGCACGTGGTGCAGACGGCGACCGCCGGTGCCCGTCCAGGCGCGGCGGTTCACGGCGGAGCCCGCGATCGCGCCGTCCCGCACCTCCACGACGCCGATCGCGCAGGTCGGGTCGAAGGGGTGCTCCAGCGCGACGGTCAGCGGGCGGCCCGCCGTGACGATGTCGCCGCTCGCGTCGACCGTGCGCTGCTCGTGCCCGTCGGCCGCCAGCTCGGCGGCGACGAGGTCGGCCAGCTGGCCCTTGCCGGCGCTGCCGACGTCGAGCAGGGCGGGCGGCTCCACCCGCACCGCGGTGCCCGTCACGACCACCTCGGCGGCGGGCGCGGCGCGCAGGCCGGGCGCGTCCACCAGGCCCGGGCCCGCGCCGTAGCCCAGGTGCTCCAGCGAGGCGGCGACCAGCGGGTCCATCGCGCCGCCCGTCAGCGCGCGCAGGCGCTGCAGCAGGCCGAGCAGCGGCGCCGCCTCCGGCCCCAGGTCGACGGGCCCCCCGGTGCGAGCCAGCTCGGCCACGCCGCTGTCGGCGCGGAAGCGCGACCAGGCGCGGTCGTAGCCCTGCACCACGGCGTCCACGCGGGCCCGGGTCGCGGCGTCGATCGGCCGGTCCGTGGTCAGGGACCACCGGGTGCCGATGGCGTCGAAGGCGACGCGCTCCCCTGCGAGGACGACGGGCACGGCGACCGGTCAGGCCGCGTCGCTGCGGATCTCGTCCACCGCCGCGTTGAAGCCCTGCCCGGTCAGCGACGACCCCGACACGGCCCCGACCTTCAGGGTGGCCAGCGGCTTGCCGACGACCTCCGCCGAGATCCCGGAGATGAACTGCCCCTGGTAGCGCTGCGAGTTCGGCGACCCGCCCGAGCCCTTGACCTCCACCGCCGTGACGGTGCCGTCCTCGGCCGTCAGCGTCACCTCCACGGACTCGCGCCCGCCGGGGGTCTGGTACTCACCCGTCTCGGTCCAGGTGCCGGTGGCGGCCGATGCACTGCCGCCTGCGGCCGCGCTGCCGCCGCTGCTCGCGGAGGGAGCGGCCGCGCCGGTGTCGGCGCTGCCGCCGGCGGGCGAGGAGCAGGCCGCGAGGCCGCCCATCGCCGTGACGGCGAGCGCCGCGGCGGCGCCGATGCGGACGGTGGCCCGGGTGCGGACGATCACGGGGGTCTCCTCGGTGCGCTCGACGGGTGATGCGTCATCGACCGTAGCGGCGCCCGGGGACGGGCCGGGGCGCCGGCCCTGTGGATCGCCTATGCAGGTCCGAGCAGCCGCCTGACGACCGGCCGCAGCGCGTCGGCCACGTCCAGCGCCTGCACCGGCCCGCGCTCCGCCGCGACCCGGCCGGCCTCGCCGTGCAGGGCCGCCGCGGCCGCGGCCAGGTCGGCCAGCACGCCGGGCTCCTCCCGCAGCCGGTCGGCGTGCGCGGCGAGCAGGGCGCCGAGCACCCCGCCGAGCACGTCGCCGGAGCCCGCGGTCGCGAGCCACGGCGTGCCCGCCTCCACCGCGTGGCGCAGCCCGCCGGCGTCCGCGACGAAGGTGGTCGCGCCCTTCAGCAGCACCGTCGCGCCGGTCTCGGCCGCCGCCCGGACCGCCCACCGCTCCGGCTCCGCCCGGATCGCCTCCCGGTCCGCCGCGACGCCGGCGGTCCGCAGCACGGCGACCAGCTCGCCCAGATGGGGCACCGCCACGACGGGGCCCGTCGCCTCCGGCAGCAGGTCCAGGGCGCCCGCGTCGAGCACCGTCGGCAGCCCCTGCCGCAGCCGGGCGACCAGCGCGGCGCGCTCGTCGTCCTCCCGCTCCGGCGGCATGCCCGAGCCGATCAGCCACGCCTGCACGCGGCCGTCCTCGGTGACGACCTCGGGCCGCCGCCGCAGCACCAGGTCCGCCGGCCGGGAGGGGCCCAGGTACCGGATCATCCCGACGCCGGTCCGGGCGGCCCCCTCCACGCCGAGCACCGCCGCGCCGGGGAACCGGTCGGACCCGGTCACGACCCCCAGCACCCCGCGGGAGTACTTGTCGTCGTCCCGACCGGGCACGCGGATCCAGGCAGCCGCGTCCTCGATGCCGAACCGTCGCTCCGTCACTCGGCCAGCGTCGCACCCGGGCACCGGGCGGGCCTGGGTACGGTCGACGCGTGAGCATCAGCATGCCGGGCCGGGTCGTCGTCTTCGACTACGGCGAGGTGATCTCGTTCTCCCCCTCCGAGGAGGACCGCGCCGCGATGGTGCGGGCCGCCGGCGTGCCCGCCGACGCCTTCTGGGCGGCGTACCAGGCGGACCGCGACCGCCTGGACCAGGGCCTGATCTCGACCACTGAGTACTGGACGGGCATCGGCGCGGCCTGCGGCGCGCAGTGGGACCTGCCGACGGCGCAGCGGCTGTGGGCCCTGGACATCCGCGGCTGGACCACCGCGGACCCGGAGGTGGTCGGGCTGATCCGCGAGCTGGTGGACGGCGGCACGCGGGTGGCGCTGCTGTCGAACGCGGCGGCCGACTACGGCGGCCTCTTCCGGTTCTCGCCGCTCGGCGCGCTGTTCG
>JAKONM010000248.1 GCA_022701925.1 Microbacteriaceae bacterium | reverse complement strand
CGACATGCCGTACGGCTACACGCTGCAGTCGATCACGGCGGACTCGGCATCGGCCGTCGTGGACTACCCGCAGGGGACGACCGACCCGCTCGAGAAGCCGCGAGCGGCGACCGTGCAGCTGGTGATCGCCGCGACGGAGATCCAGCAGCTCTCGCCCTGGCTGCGTGAGCTGCGCTCGGTGCCGGCCTACGCCGACGCCACCGCGTCCTACGACCGGTCCGACGAGGGCGCCTACACCATCACCGTCGTGCTGCACCTCAGCAGCAAGGCCCTCGAGCGTCTTCAGGAGACCGCGAAATGACGAAGAACGGCTGGTGGGTCGCCGGTGGCGTGCTCGCCGCGGTGCTGGTGCTGGTCGGCGGCTGGTTCCTCGGCGTCTCGCCGATGCTGGCGTCGGCGGCGACGGCGCAGGCGAGCGCCGCGGACGTCACCGCGCAGAACCAGACCATCGGCATGAAGCTGGCCGCGCTCTCGAAGACGGCTGCCAAGCAGGGCGAGCTGGAGACGCAGGACGTCGAGCTGCAGAAGGCCGTGCCGACCATCCTGAAGCCCAACACCTTCTCCCGACGCGTCTACGAGGTCGCCGCGCTCTCGAACGTCGTGGTCGACTCGTGGGCGCTCGGCTCGGCGACTCCGTACACCGCGCCCGAGTCGCTCGCGGCGCCCGCGCCGGTGCCGGCCGCGACGGACGGTGCGGCCTCGCCCTCGCCCTCGCCGTCGGCGACCGCGTCGGAGACCGTCGCGCCCGCACCCGTCTCGACCGCACCGAAGCTCGCGCTCACCGATCCGCTGGTCACGGCGACGAACTTCGCAGTGGTGCCGGTGACGATGTCCGTCACGGGATCGCAGGCCGACGTGCTGAAGTTCGCCTCGGCGATCCAGGACGACGAGCGCGTCATGCTCATCACGGCCGTGAACACGGCCCGCAACGACGACGGGACCACCACGGGCGCCCTCACCGGCTCCGTGTACACGGTCCAGCGGCAGAGCTGAACCGCTCGCAGTCCGCCGACCGCCCCGCGACGTCGCGGACCAGCGGCCGGTGGGCCCTGCGCAGCCATCTGGCGCTGCTGCTGGTGGCCGCCGCCGGGGTCGGCGCCGGCACCACCGCGGTGTCGGCCGAGGCGGGACAGGTGCAGCGCGTCGAGCGCGTCATCCTCAGCACGACCTCGCGCATCCCCACCGCCGCATCGCTGTCCCGGGAGACCGGTGCCGACGTGCGCACGGTCCGCCGCATCGGTCCGCGCCTGGCGGTGGCCTCGGTCCGGGCGACCTCGTCCGCGTCGGCCGTCCGGCGGGTCGCCTCCTCGCACCGCGTGGTCACCGCGTCCGCGGACCGGCGGCTCAGCCGCGCCGCCCCGGTGCCCGTCGCGCCGAACCGCCGGTACGCCGGCCAGTGGGACCTGTGGGACGCGCAGTCGACGTCCCGCGCGGGCGGGTTCGGCATCGACGCGCCCCGCGCGTGGACGAAGACCCTCGGCTCGCCCGACGTCGTCGTCGCGGTGCTCGACACCGGCATCACCGACCACCCCGACCTGCGCGGCGCCTCCGTCGCGGCGGGCTGGGACTTCGTCGCCGGCGGCGACGGGGTCGACCCGGCCGACGGCGACGGGTGGGACGACGACGCGGAGGACCCCGGCGACGCCTGCGCCGCGGCCGGAGAGGGCGACAGCTGGCACGGCACGTTCGTCGCGGGCGAGATCGTCGCCCAGCACCGCCGGGGCGGGGGAGTCGCGGGCGCGGCCCCCGGGGTCACGCTCGAGCCCGTCCGCGTGCTGGGGGCGTGCGGCGGGTCGGAGTCGGACGCCGTCGCGGCCATCGAGTGGGCCTCCGGCGGCAGCGTGCAGGACGTGCCCGACAACCCGGATCCCGCCGACGTGATCTCGATGTCGCTCGGCGGCGCGGACGGCGCCTGCTCGCCGGCGCTGCAGACCGCCGTGGACGACGCCGTCGGACGCGGGGCGGTGGTCGTGGCCGCTGCCGGCAACGACGGCCGCTCGGTCGCCTCCGTCTCGCCCGCGAACTGCCGCGGAGTGATCAGCGTCGCGGCCACCACGCGCAGCGGCGCGCTCGCCGCCTACTCGAACCGTGGCGGCGGGGGACTCTCGCCGACGATCGCGGCGCCCGGCGGGTCCGAGTCGCGGCCGGTGCTCGGCGACGGCTGGAACGCGGACGGCGACGCGATCGTGACAGCCTCCATCGGCACCAGCATGGCCGCTCCCCGGGTCGCCGCGGCGGCCGCGCTGCTGCTGTCCGTGCGTCCTGGACTCACGCCCGCCGAAGTCGCCCGACGGCTGGTCACGACCGCCACGCCCTTCCCCGCCTCGGGCGGCTGCACCGTCGCCCGCTGCGGCGCGGGCATCGTCGACGCGGGGAACCTCGTGGGCGCCTCGTCCCGCTTCCTGCAGTCGGCGACGGCCTCGATCAGCGGGTCCCGCACGGTCGGCCGCGTGCTCACCGCGCACGCCGGCCGCTGGCGGCCCGCTCCCGCGATTGTCCGCTACCGCTGGACGCGCGACGGGGCGACGATCGCGGGTGCGACCGGCCGGACGTACCGCCTGCGCGCCGGGGACGCCGGTCACCGGGTCGGCCTGCGGGTGCAGGTGGTGCGGGCCGGCGCGGTGTCCGCCTCAGCGACGGCCTCGGCGGGCCGGGTGCTGCGGAGGGACTGAGCCTCGGCCGGGCGCCGACCGTGCGTCGCGGCGGGCGCCCTAGGCTTCTGCGGCACCCCTTGGAGGACCAACATGGCCGAACCGGAGCCCTCGCGCACCGACCGCGAGACCGCCGACGACGCCCGCACCGCGGGGGAGTCGACGAGCCCTCGCGAGCAGTCCGACACCCGCCGCCTCGACGACGACGGGCGGTCCGAGGCGCTCCTGGCCGAGGACGGCTCGCGTACCGACGCGCAGGAGCGGCGCGCCGAGGTGCGCCCCGTGCCGACCGCCTCCGCGGAGCAGCCCGTGCTCGCCCCTGCCGAGGAGTCGCACCCGGTGGCGCCCAGACGGCGCAGCAACCGCCTGGTCGGCACCGCGTGGGTGCTGCTGGCCGCGGGGCTCTTCCAGCTGGTCTACTTCGGCGCGCTCGCGCTGCTGATCGTGCTGCTCGGCGGGGCGCAGGCGGTGGCCGCGCAGCTGGGCCAGTACCTGACCACGCCCTTCGCCTGGCTGCCGGTGCTGTTCTTCTTCCTGCTGTTCGAGCTGACCGTGCTGATCTTCAACCGCGCCGGCCGCTTCCTGTACGTCGTGGCCAGCCTGGTCGTCGGCCTGGCCGTCTACGTGCTGTCCGTCGTGCTGATCACCGTGCTGCTGCGGGGCGCCCCCGACACGGCGACGCTGCAGCAGGCCTTCCTGAACCCGCTGTTCGTCCTCACCGGGCTGGCGGCGCGGGAGGTCATGCTCTGGGTCGGCGTCGCCATCGGCGCCCGGGGCACGCGGCTCCGCAAGCGCAACCGCGCCGAGCGGGACGCCTACCGCGCCGAGCTCGCGGAGGCCTGACACGCCCGCCGCGGGTCCGCGCAGGGCCGGCGCGACCACGGCCGTGCTGGCCGCCGCCGCATGGATCGCGGCGGTGGTCGCCGCGAACGGCTTCGTCAGCCTGTTCACGGGGGCGGAGGTGCTGCCCGTGCAGGAGGCGGGCCCGCTCGCCGTCCCCGTCGGCGTCGCACTGGCCGCGGCCCTGATCGCGCTGCGCGCCGCCCGTGCGACCGCGGCCTCGACCCTGCTGCCGGTCGAGCTGCTGCTGATCGGATACGCGGTCCCGCTGCTCGGCGCGGCCCTGGTCGCGCTGCTCAGCGGCGTCGGCCCGGCCCTGCTGACGCTGGCGGGGCTGGCCACGTCGCCCTTCCTGATCGCCGAGGCGGTGCTCGCCGGCATCGCCGGGGGAGTGGTCCTGCTGCTCGTCCGGGCGGCCGACTCCGGAGCCGGACGACCCCGCTGGCCGTGGGAGGGCGAGGATCGCGACGACGGCGTTTGATCCCTCCCCGCAGTGCGGGTAGAGTGCAGGACCGTGTGTGCCGCTCTCCGGTGCACGCGTCTGGTTCCGCGAAGGCCCCGGTCGGGCCGCCGAGTGCGAGCTCACCGTCGGAACCGCGGATGCGGAACGCATCCCACCGTCGACACCCGGTACCGGCAGTCCGCCGTCGGTCCGACTGCCCACCGGCCCCGCCGAAGCGCGGGAACGAGGAGATGAAGAGTGCCCACCATCCAGCAGCTGGTCCGCAAGGGCCGGTCGCCGAAGGTCGTCAAGACCAAGGCGCCGGCGCTGAAGGCCAACCCGCAGCAGCGCGGCGTCTGCACGCGCGTCTACACCACCACCCCGAAGAAGCCGAACTCGGCCCTGCGCAAGGTCGCCCGAGTGAAGCTGTCGAACGGCACCGAGATCACGGCCTACATCCCCGGTGAGGGCCACAACCTGCAGGAGCACTCGATGGTGCTCGTCCGCGGCGGTCGCGTGAAGGACCTGCCCGGCGTGCGCTACAAGATCGTGCGCGGTGCGCTCGACACCCAGGCCGTGAAGAACCGCAAGCAGGCTCGCAGCCGCTACGGCGCGAAGATGGACAAGAAGTAATGCCTCGTAAGGGACCCGCCCCGAAGCGCCCGGTCGTCGCCGACCCGGTGTACTCCGCCCCGGTCGTCAGCCAGCTGGTCAACAAGATCCTGGTCGACGGCAAGAAGGGCCTCTCCGAGCGCATCGTCTACGGCGCGCTCGAGGCCGTCGCGGCCAAGAACGGCCAGGACGCCGTCGTCACCCTGAAGAAGGCGCTCGACAACGTGCGCCCCACCATCGAGGTCAAGAGCCGCCGCGTCGGCGGCTCGACCTACCAGGTGCCGGTCGAGGTCAAGCCGCACCGCGCGAACACCCTCGCGCTGCGCTGGCTCACCTCCTACGCCAAGGCCCGTCGCGAGAAGTCGATGACGGACCGCCTGACGAACGAGATCCTCGACGCGTCGAACGGTCTGGGCGCCGCGGTGAAGCGCCGCGAGGACACGCACAAGATGGCCGAGTCGAACCGCGCCTTCGCGCACTACCGCTGGTAGACCGCGAACCCACGCATCACACCGCGGCCGCGGCTCCGCCCAGCAGGGCGGGGTCCGCGGCCACGGGCATGAAACGGGCGACGAACACGTTGGACCCGTCGAACAGCTTCCTTCACGAAAGGCACACCCCGTGGCAGTCGCCCAGGACGTCCTCACCGACCTGACCAAGGTCCGCAACATCGGCATCATGGCGCACATCGACGCCGGCAAGACGACGACGACCGAGCGGATCCTCTTCTACACCG
The DNA here is from genome assembly GCA_022701925.1 of Microbacteriaceae bacterium. Taxonomy (GTDB): domain Bacteria; phylum Actinomycetota; class Actinomycetes; order Actinomycetales; family Microbacteriaceae; genus Amnibacterium. The sequence goes on along the minus strand of JAKONM010000248.1, from coordinate 1,030 downwards.
GCATCACCCACAAGATCGGCGAGGTGCACGACGGCGCCGCGACGATGGACTGGATGGCGCAGGAGCAGGAGCGCGGCATCACCATCACGTCGGCCGCGACCACGTGCTTCTGGAACCAGAACCAGATCAACATCATCGACACCCCCGGCCACGTGGACTTCACGGTCGAGGTGGAGCGCTCGCTGCGCGTCCTCGACGGCGCCGTCGCGGTCTTCGACGGCAAGGAGGGCGTCGAGCCCCAGTCCGAGACCGTCTGGCGCCAGGCCGACAAGTACGACGTGCCCCGCATCTGCTTCGTCAACAAGATGGACAAGCTGGGCGCCGACTTCTACTTCACCGTCGACACCATCGTCAACCGCCTGGGCGCGAAGCCGCTGGTCATCCAGCTGCCGATCGGCGCCGAGAGCACCTTCGAGGGCGTCATCGACCTGGTCGAGATGCGCGCGCTCACGTGGCGCGGCGACGCCAAGGGCGACGTGAAGATGGGCGCCGAGTACGCGATCGAGGAGATCCCCGAGGACCTGCGCGAGCGGGCCGACGAGTACCGCGCCAAGCTGATCGAGACCGTCGCCGAGACCGACGACGCGCTGCTCGAGAAGTTCTTCGGCGGCGAGGAGCTCTCGGTCGCCGAGATCAAGGGCGCCATCCGCAAGCTGACGGTCGCCAGCGAGATCTACCCGGTGCTCTGCGGCTCCGCCTTCAAGAACCGCGGCGTGCAGCCCATGCTCGACGCGGTCGTGGACTACCTGCCGAACCCGCTGGACGTCCCCGCCATCGAGGCGCACGACCCCCGCGACGAGGAGAAGGTGATCCTGCGTCACGCCGACGCCACGGAGCCCTTCGCCGCACTCGCGTTCAAGGTCGCGGTCCACCCCTTCTTCGGTCGCCTGACCTACATCCGCGTCTACGCGGGTCACACCGAGAGCGGCAGCCAGGTCGTCAACTCGACCAAGGGCAAGAAGGAGCGCATCGGCAAGATCTTCCAGATGCACTCCAACAAGGAGAACCCGGTCGACGGCGTCTCCGCGGG